>JBAVOA010000001.1:0-5167 GCA_049691635.1 Aestuariivirga sp.
CCTGGGAGGCGCGTTGATCTCGGCCTATGGCTGGGAAAACGCCCTCTTTGTCCTTGCCGCTTCCACGCTGCTTATTCTCATATTTGCCTTGCCGCTCATGGCGCAAAATACTTCAGGCGCCAAGATCACCTCCGGCGAAGCCGACATCACGATGCGCCAGGCCATTGGCGGCGCCTTTGGCAACAGGTCCTACCTGATGCTCACGGCGGGCTTCTTCGTCTGCGGCTTCCAGCTTGCCTTTATCACCGTCCATCTGCCGCCTTACCTCGCCGAACACGGGATCAGCAAGGAATTCGCCGGCCTCGCCATGGGCGCCATCGGCCTGTTCAATGTTGTTGGCTCCTACACCTCGGGAATCATTGGCGGCAAATACCAGAAGAAAATCCCCCTGAGCCTGATCTATATCCTGCGCTCGGTCTCCGTGGCCGTGTTCATCTTGTTGCCGATCACCCCCGTGACCACCATGATCTTTACTGCCACCATGGGATTCCTGTGGCTTTCAACCGTGCCGCTCACCATGGGACTTGTGACCGTGATGTTTGGCACCCGCTACATGGCAACGCTCTATGGTTTTGTATTCCTCAGCCACCAGGTCGGCTCATTCTTCGGCGTCTGGCTTGGAGGCCGGCTCTACGACCAGTTCGGCTCCTATGACCCGGTCTGGTGGATGGGCGTGGCCCTGGGGCTCTTTGCTGCCCTGATCCATCTGCCTATTCGGGAAGCGCGGGCTCCGCGCTTCGCCGCGGCCTGAGCCATGCGTTGGCCCGGACACCGCCTTGCTGTCAGCCTCTTTCTTGGCGTGGTCGTCGCCTGGGTTGGTGTCATGGCCGTCCTCATGCGTCAGGCTGCCCTGCCGCCGGAAGCCTCAGGCCCCATGCTTGCGGTGTTCGAGCCCGGAACTCCAGCAGATGACATCTTTGCCAAGCTCACCTTCGCGGGAGCGAGGCCAGTGCGGCAGACGGCGTTTTCCTTCATCTGGGTGGTAGCCGGGGATGAGCCGGGCATGGCCGGAAGGCTTGCCTCCCAGGGGGCAATCGGAGCTTACCGTGAGCTACCCTTGAATCCATCGATTGCCGGCTGCTTTGCCTTGGCTGACGCCAAGATCACGGAATATACTGGGCTATAGGAGGCTTGCGTCATGAACATTCAAATCCACGTCAATGCGGCGGTGGAAGAGCTGAAGGCCAATGTTGCCGTGCCTTTCAACCAGGCCTACGCCATGCCCAAATCCGTCTACACCTCGGAAGACTTTGCCGTCCAGGAAGTGGAGCAGATTTTCAGCAAGGAATGGTTTTGCGTGGGCCGCGCAACTGCGCTTGCCAATCCCGGCGATTACACAACGCTTGAACTTGCCAATCAGCCCATCATGGTAATCCGCGACCGTGAAGGCATTCTACGCGCCCAATCCAATGTCTGCCTGCACCGCATGTCCATTTTGCTGAAGGGCAGCGGCAATACCAAGGGTATCGTCTGTCCTTATCACGGCTGGAGCTACAATACCGATGGCTGCCTGCGCGCCGCACCAGCGATGAAGCTCAACGAGGGCTTCAGCAGGGATGACTACCGGCTGCCGCAAATCCGCTGCGAGGAATGGCTGGGCTGGGCGATGGTGACACTCAATCCGGACGCCATTTCGCCCCGGGAAAAATTCAAGGATGTTGAAAGCCTGATTGCCGACTATGGCATGGAGAACTACGTCGAGAATTTCAACGAACAGTTCGTCTGGAACACCAACTGGAAAGTGCTGGCCGAGAATTTCATGGAGAGTTACCACCTGCCGGTCTGTCACGCCAAGACCATCGGCGGGCTTTCCAAGCTCGATGAGATGGTCTGCCCGCCGGGAGAACCAACGTTCAATTACCACACCATCCTGAAAGACGACCGGCTGACGATTGCCCTGGCCCACCCGAACAACACACGCATGACAGGCGACCGCCGCAGGATGACCTATCTGCTGGCCATCTATCCCAGCCTGCTCATTACCTTGACGCCCGGCTATTTCTGGTACCTCTCGTTGCATCCAAAGAACGCCGGGCAGGTGCTGGTGAATTTCGGCGGCGGATTGTCACCCGACTTCGTGAAGGATCCCGAAGCCCACACCTACTTCGCTCAACTCAAGACCTTGCTGGACGAAGTCAATGTGGAAGACAAGGGCTGCACCGAACGGGTGTATCGGGGCCTCTGTTCGAACATGGCCAAGCCCGGCCACCTTTCCCATCTGGAACGTCCAAACTACGACTTCGCAACCTATCTTGCATCAATGCTGAGATAGAAACGACGGGAAAATTCCCGCCGTTCCAAGATCACATTGCGCGGAAAACTTAGCGCGAATAATATTCCACTACGTAGTTTGGTTCCATTTGAACCGGGTAAGGAACGTCAGCCAAGGCGGGCACACGCACCAGCTTCGCCGTCATCGCCTTGTGATCGACTTCCACATAATCGGGAACATCACGCTCGGCCAGTTGAACAGCTTCAAGCACAACGGCGAGTTCCTTGGATTTCGCGGTGAGTTCGAGTGCGTCGCCGGCCTTGATGCGCATGGAGGCGATGGTCACGCGGCGGCCATTCACCTTCACGTGGCCGTGGCTCACAAATTGGCGGGCGGCGAACATGGTGGGCACGAACTTGGCACGGTAGACGATTGCATCCAGGCGGCGCTCGAGCAGGCCGATCAGGTTTTCCGAGGTATCGCCCTTCATGCGCGAGGCCTCTTCATAAACCTTCGAGAACTGGCGCTCGGAAATATTGGCGTAGTAGCCCTTGAGCTTCTGCTTGGCCTTGAGCTGGATGCCGAAGTCCGACATCTTGCCCTTGCGGCGCTGGCCGTGCTGGCCGGGGCCATATTCACGCTTGTTCACCGGGCTCTTCGGACGGCCCCAGATGTTTTCGCCCATGCGGCGGTCGATTTTATGTTTAGCGGGCTGACGCTTTGTCATTTACGGTTCTCCATAACCATTTAAGTTGGAACCCACCCTCCTCTTCTGGTCTCCCAGCCGACAGAACCCTAGGGGTTCACGGGCAAGCAAAACGGGGCTTCTGGCCCCGTCAGTGGGCGGGTGATAGCGGAAGTGCCCCGCCCTGTCAAACCGGCAAATCCACGAATTGATGCCCCAGGAAACCCATGGCGCTATAGGCCGCTAGCGATTCCGATGCGCTGCCCCTGGCCGAGGTCAAAAGCACCGTGTTAGGTGCAGGCACCCCGGATTGGGGGCCTGCCAATTTAAGATTGGCCAATACATCACCCACCCGCCGCGCAATGGCGGGTGCTGGATCAATAAAAACCACGGGCCAGGGCGCGACTTCATTAATCTCATCAACGAGCAGCGGATAATGCGTGCAACCCAAAACCACAACATCAGTGCGCCCGCCATCGCGCTTGCGGTAAACGGGCATTATCTCATTGCGCAATTCTTCCATATCCACTTTATGCCCGCGCAATTTCTGCTCGGCAATTTCAGCCAAGCGCGGTGCCCCATGCAAAATCACTTTGCAATGAAAGGCGTAAGTGTGGATGAGTGTGTGGGTATATTCGCGGCTCACCGTACCAGGCGTTGCCAACACGCCAATAATGTTTGATTTGGTTTGCGCCGCCGCAGGCTTGATGGCCGGGACCGTGCCCACAAACGGAATTTTAAATTTTTCCCTGAGCGCCACCATGGCGAGAGTTGATGCTGTATTGCAGGCAATCACCACAAGATCAGGCCTGGCTCTCTCAATCAACGCCCCAATGACATGGACAATGCGGCCCACCAGCGCCTCTTCCTTCCATGCGCCATAGGGAAAGGCTGCGTTGTCCGCCGCATAGATCAGATGCGCGTCCGGCAATTGCGTCCGCACACAGGACGCGACCGTCAGCCCACCCATCCCGGAATCAAAAAGCAAAATACGCGGGGCGGTCAATCCTTTGTTTCCTTGCGCTTCAGGTGCGCGCGCGTGAGCGAGGAAACTATCCCTCGCAAAGAGCGCACTTCCTGTTCGGTCAGTTCGGCCCGGCCAAACAGATTGCGGATATTGCGCAGCATGGTGGGCTTTTTCTTGTCCGTCTTGAAAAACCCGGCTTCATCCAGCTCGTGCTCAAGATGGTCAAAGAAACCGTAAAGCTCCTCTTTGGTGGCAGGCCGCGTATCAGGCGTTTGCAGGCCGGGACCTTCAAGGGCGGCAAGCTCCGCTGTCGCCTGCCCAAGGCTTACGGCATGGGTTTTGAACCACTCGTAACCCATGAGCAGGACAGCTTGCGCAATGTTGATCGAAGCAAAGGCCGGGTTCACCGGGGCTGTCACGATGATATCGGCCAGCGAAACTTCCTCATTGCTCAAGCCCCAGCGCTCGCGGCCGAAAAGCAACGCCACCCTTTCGCCACGCCCCACCCGGGCCCGCATGTCATCTCCTGCCTGTTCAGGGGTGATCACTTCCTTGATCATGTCGCGGGGCCTTGCGGTCGTGGCATAAACATAATTCATGTCGATCAGCGCCGCAGGCAGGTCATCGAAGACCTTCGCCCCTTCTACGATCCAATGGGCTCCGGAGGAAGCGGTCAGGGCCTTCTCATTGGGCCAGCCGTCCCGCGGCGCCACAAGCCGGAGCTCATGCAAGCCAAAATTCGCCATGGCGCGGGCCGCCGTGCCGATATTCTCGCCAAGCTGCGGATGCGCCAGCACCACCAGGGGTGCCGGGTCCAAAACCTGATTCTGCGTCTTGTCGGTGCCAGCCATGGGCAACGAATTAGCTGACCCCACCGCATTTCAAAAGTGCATTCGTAGGTTCATTGACCCAGGCTCACGCGTCTGGATCTATAATCATTCTAAACAACTGTATTTCCTGCCCTTTTGCAGAAAGTTAAGTTGACATTATGCACCGCACCATTTATCCGACTTTTTTAGTCGGATAAATCGCTTTCCAGGGAATTCAGATGATGATGCTACGTCTTCTCGCCACATTCGCGATTAGCCTGACAATTTCTGCAACCGTTGTATCACCTTTGCGAGCCGGGGAGGTTGTCACTTACGAAACCACGCTCAAGGGCGCGGCGTTCACCGTAGCGGAAATCAAGGTGCCCGCTGGCAAGCCCTTCATCATCAAAATGACCAACGCCAATTCTGCCCCCGCCGAACTTGAGGCAAAGGAGCTGAAGATCGAAAAGGCCGCCGCCGGGAATTCAACGATT
>JBAVOA010000002.1:0-5852 GCA_049691635.1 Aestuariivirga sp.
GTGTCATTATGGGCGTGGATGCCGAGATGGGTGCCGGGAACGGTTTTAGCGACGGTGCCCACGATTTCGGAAATCTCGGTTGGCATGGTACCGCCATTGGTATCGCACAGCACAACCCAGCGCGCGCCGGAGTCATAGGCGGCCTTGGCGCAGGCCAGCGCGTAGTCTGGATTGGCTTTGTAGCCATCGAAGAAATGCTCGCAATCCACCAGCACTTCCTTGCCTGCGAAAGTTGCGGCTTCCACGGACTGACGGATCGAGTCGAGATTTTCCTCGTTGGTGCAGCCCAGCGCCACGCGCACATGGTAGTCCCAGGACTTCGCCACAAAGCAGATGGCCTTGGAATGGGCGCGGATCAGATCCTGCAGGCCGGAGTCATTGGAGACCGAGCGCCCTGCCCGCTTCACCATGCCGAAGGCGGTGAAGGTGGCTTTGGTTTTGCGGTCTTCGCTGAAGAGTGCCGTATCGGTGGGGTTGGCACCGGGATAGCCGCCCTCGATGTAATCGACGCCAAGACTGTCGAGCAGGTCGATCACCACCAGCTTGTCATCCAGCGAAAAATCAACGCCGGGCGTCTGCTGTCCGTCACGCAGTGTGGTGTCGAAGAGGGATATGTGTTCGCGGGTCATCGCTTGACCTCCCAACTCGTCGTGCCGTCCTTGTTGTCTTTAATCGACACGCCCATGGTATCGAGTTCGTCGCGAATGCGGTCACTCTCAGACCAGTTTTTCACCTTGCGCGCATTGAGACGAGCAGAGATGAGCACCTCAACCTTCAGCGAAATGTCCGCAGATGAGTTGGCCGTGTATTTTAGCATTCCGTTTTCTGAAACTTCTGCAATGACTCCTTCTTTGACCAACTCACCTTTGATGTGCTGCTGGAGAGCCCCGTCCTCATTTAGAAATGCTAATTGAAGCTGATCCAAGAGCCTATTTTGTTTTGCAGAAGCCATCTGAGCTCCCGTACGAGCGTGGAAAGGGTATAACGCATTCAATCGATCTCCGCGGATCAACCCCAAAAACTCGCAAGACTGAATAAGTTCAAAATTTGCGGATCGATCGCCTGTCTTTGCTCTTGAATGCAGGTTTCTCAATTCGCTAATTGCCTTGGGGGTGTTAAAGTCATCTTCAAGCGCATTCAAAACAGCTTCATTGGGTGCAGCTGCGTTCTCTGAGTAGTAGGTTGACATTTGCCAAGCTTCATTGCCGACTAACGTTTTCGCAATTGCCTGGAGTTCGCTTGCTGCTTGTTCCAAGGCTGAAACTGTCCAGTCAATTGGCTGGCGATAGTGAGTGCCAAGCATCGCAAACCGCAATGCAAATCCGCTCCATCGACGTTGTCCAAATTTTTCGGTGGTCATCAACTCATTGATCGTCACGAAATTCCCCAGGCTCTTGGACATTTTCTGCCCTTCGACCTGCAGGAAGCCGTTGTGCATCCAGACGTTCGCCATAACGCTCGTTCCATGCGCGCAGCGGGATTGGGCGATTTCGTTTTCATGGTGGGGGAAGATCAGGTCGAGGCCGCCGCCGTGGATGTCGAAGACTTCGCCGAGATAGCGTTTGCTCATGGCGGAGCATTCGATGTGCCAGCCGGGGCGGCCCCTGCCCCACGGGCTGTCCCAACCGGGTTCTTCGGCGTTTGAGAGTTTCCACAGCACGAAGTCGCCGGGGTTTTTCTTGTGGGCGTCCACGGCCACGCGGGCGCCGGCCTGCTGCTCGTCGAGCTTGCGGTTGGAAAGCTGGCCATAATCCTTCATTGAAGTCACATCGAACAATACTTCTCCACCCGCCAGATAGGCGTGGCCCTTTTCGATCAGCGTACTGATCATGGCAATCATCTCGGCGATGAATTCCGTGGCGCGGGGTTGCTGGGTTGGCTCGAGGCAGCCCAGTGCTTTCACATCGACCTGAAACTGGTTGGCGGTTTTTTCGGTGACGCGGCGGATCGCTTCATTCAGCGGCAAATCCGGAAAATCCCGGAGCGCCCGCGCGTTGATCTTGTCATCCACGTCGGTGATGTTGCGCACATAGGTGACATGCTCCGGGCCATAGAGATAGCGGAGCAGGCGAAACAGCACGTCAAACACGATGACGGGCCGCGCATTGCCGATATGGGCGAAATCATAGACCGTTGGGCCGCACACATACATGCGCACGTTGTTCCGGTCGATTGGCTCGAACGGCTCCTTTTTGCGGGTAAGTGTATTGTACAAGCTTAAAGTCATCATTTTTCCACGGTTTTGTCCTGACCGGGAAACGCTTAGGGATGAATTTAAGTCAAGCGGCGCCCTGCCAGCAGTTTTTCAACTAGCAAATAATAATTATGCCGCAAATGTTAACGGCATGTTGGGGGGCGGTGTTCATGGCGCGCACCATGGTGGAATCGCCCAATTTCGTCAAGCCCACCGCTGCAAGCAGGGTTGCCATGAGGTTTACAGGCCTTGTGAGGCCACGGGGCGCAATTCTATGACTGCCCCATGACTGAACTTGAGCAAAAGCAGCATCGGCTGGGACTAATCCTGGTGGCCTGTGCGGCCTTGGCCTGGTCGTCGGCAGGCTTTTTCACCCGCCTTATTCCCAATGATCTCATGACGATGCTGTTTTGGCGCGGGCTGTTTTCGGGCTCCGCCGTGTTCCTGTTCTTCTTCCTTTCGGAAGGCCGCAGCGCGTTGGGCATTCTCGCCGGATTGCGCTGGCCGGCGCTTGCGGTTGCCTGCCTGTCCTCGCTTGGCATGATCACCGGGATAGGCGCTTTGCGTTACACTAGCGTGGCGGACGCCATGGTGATCTATGCCACGGTGCCCTTTGTGACGGCGGGCCTTGCCTATGTCTTCATCGGAGAGCGGCCGAGCCGGTCAACATTGATCGCCAGTGCCGTCGCCCTTGCGGGGGTTGCCATCATGCTGGCGGGTTCGTCCTGGGGCGGCAGCATGTTCGGAAAATTCCTGGCCGCACTCATGTCGCTGTCGATGGCGAGTTTCACCGTGGTCATGCGCAAGCACCGGGAAGTGGCCATGCTTCCCGCCATGGGCGCTTCGGCCTGGATCACCTCATTTGTCTGCTTCTGGTTTGCCACGACGCTGAGCGTCACGCCCTATGAACTTGGGCTCATTGCGCTGTTTGGTGTGGTGCAGAATGCGGCAGGCCTGATTTTCTATGCCCATGGTTCGCGCCGGGTGCCTGCGGCAGAGGCGACGCTCATCGCCGCATTGGAAGTGCCGCTCACGCCGTTCTGGGTGTTAGTGTTCATGAATGAAGTGCCGGGCATCCCAACGCTCATTGGCGGCGCGGTTGTGCTGGTGGCGCTGTTCTCGCATATCCTGGGCGAGTTCCGCAAAACCGATGCGCAGCCTTTCGAGGCAATGCCTTAAGCCGGTTGTCCGAACAGAATTTTCCGCTCCGCATCGGTCATGGGTTTTTGATAGGATGGTTCGGCGTTCGCGTAGGCCTTCACCACCGCGGGGCGAGCTGCGACGGCATCAAACCAGCGCTTCAGATGGGGGAAGGCGTTGATATCCTGCTTGTGGGTCTTGTAGGGAACGATCCACGGGTAACTCGCCATGTCGGCAATGCTGTAATCGCCTGCGATGAATTCGCGGTCAGCAAGGCGCCTGTTGAGGACGCCGTAGAGGCGCGTGGTTTCCCTAGTGTAACGCTCCATGGCGTAGGGAATTTTCTCCGGCGCATAGACATTGAAATGGCCATTCTGCCCGGCCATGGGGCCAAGGCCGCCCATCTGCCAGAAGAGCCATTGCAGCACTTCGGCGCGGCCTCGGATGTCGGCGGGAATGAAGCGTCCGGTCTTTTCGGCGAGATAGAGCAGGATGGCGCCTGATTCAAACAGGGAAATGGGGGCACCGCCACCCTTGGGGTCGTTATCTACAATCGCCGGAATGCGGTTGTTGGGGGAAATGGCAAGGAACTCAGGCTTGAATTGGTCGCCCTTGCCGATATCGACACGGTGCAGCTTGTAGGGAACCCCGGCTTCCTCAAGGAAAATCGTGATTTTATGGCCGTTTGGGGTGCCCCAGTAGTAAAGATCAAGCATGGCATGCCTCTCCTGTTCTGTAACTCTGTGAATTACAGAAATAGGCGCTGGACGGAAAGAAACAAGCCTACTGAGAGAATTATTCCGCCGCTTCCATGGATTCGTCGTCATCCAGACGCGGACGGGACGCCATTTCCTTCTTCAGCTCCTCGGCCACCAGGAAAGAAAGCTCCAGGGCCTGGGCCGCGTTGAGGCGCGGATCGCAGAAGGTGTGGTAGCGGTCATTGAGATCTTCATCCCTGAGGGCGCGCAGGCCACCGGTGCATTCGGTGACATCCTTGCCAGTCATCTCGACGTGGACGCCGCCGGCATGGGTGCCCTCGGCCTGATGGATCGCCATGAAGCGGCGCACTTCGGTCATGATCGCTTCGAAGGGCCGCGTCTTGTAACCGGAGGTTGCCTTGATTGTGTTGCCGTGCATGGGGTCACAGGACCAGACAACAACCCTGCCCTCGCGCTTCACGGCGCGAATGAGTTCGGGCAGATGCTTCTCAACCTTGTCGGCGCCGAAGCGCGCAATGAGGGTGAGGCGGCCGGGTTCATTCTCGGGATTGAGAATGTCGATGAGCTGAATGAGTTCATCGGGTTTCAGGGACGGGCCGCATTTGAGGCCAATTGGATTCTTGATGCCGCGGCAGAACTCCACATGAGCATGGTCGGGCTGGCGCGTACGGTCGCCGATCCACAGCATGTGGCCCGAGGTTGCATACCAATCACCACTGGTGGAATCCACACGGGTCATCGCCTGCTCGTAACCCAGCAGCAAAGACTCATGGCTGGTGAAGAAATCGGTCTGGCGCAATTGCGGCGCAGTATCAGCATTGATGCCACAGGCGCGCATGAAGCCCAGGGCTTCAGTGATGCGATCGGCCAATTCCTGATAGCGTTCGAAGGCGGGCGAATCCTTCAGGGTGCCAAGGGTCCATTTGTGGACATGCTCGAGATTGGCATAGCCGCCCTGGGCGAAGGCGCGCAGCAGATTGAGTGTTGCCGCCGACTGGCGATAGGCCATGATCTGGCGCTCAGGGTCCGGCTGGCGGCCCTCAAGGGAAACTTCTGGGTCGTTGATGATGTCGCCGCGATAGATCGGGTATTCGACGCCATCAATCACTTCGGTTGGCGAAGAGCGCGGCTTGGCGAATTGCCCGGCGATGCGGCCCACTTTCACCACGGGCTGGCCGCCGGCAAAGGTCATGACCACGGACATCTGGAGGAAGACCCGGAAGAAATCGCGGATGTTGTCGGCGGAATGCTCGGCAAAGCTCTCGGCGCAGTCGCCGCCCTGGAGCAGGAAAGCCCTGCCCTCGGCCACGCGGGCCAGCTTGCGCTTCAGCTTGCGCGCCTCACCTGCAAAAACCAGCGGCGGAAAGCCTGCAAGGCGCTTTTCCACCACTTCCAGTTTCTTGGCATCGGCATAGTCCGGCACCTGCACCACCGGGAATTTCCGCCAGCTATCAGGTGTCCAATTGGTCAACATTTTCTAACTCCACTACAAGGGATGCGGCTTATACACCGAGTTATGCCGGTATTCCAGTGATACCACTCCGTGCAACCGAAAGTTAACTTCCGGATTTTATGATCTCCCCAGGGGACTTGGGGACGTTCTTTGGGACGGTAGACGCATGTTGGAACTATTCAGAGAGGCGCGGTGGGACGAGCTTTACGCTTTTTTTGCAGCGGGCAATCCGCCACTGGTGCTCCAGCTCCTGGTGCTGAATACCATTGTTTTCATGGTCTTCATGCTGCGGCGCATGCGCGGAGTGCGCACACTGCGCTCTGAAACGGCCTCCATGGTCCAGAGT
>JBAVOA010000003.1:0-6232 GCA_049691635.1 Aestuariivirga sp.
AATACCAAATTAATACCACTTGTCTAGAGGAAAGTATTAACTATAAGATTGTTTGAGTTTTTGCCGTGTTTTTGATGCCTGTTAACAAAACTCTTCACTTTTGGTATTGTTTTGGTATTGTAGTGCAATGGTAAGAGAGAACGCTTATTTTTTGGGGATAGATGGCGGTGGAAGCCGTTGCCGGGCCCGCATCCGGGATGTTTCGGGGCGCCTACTGGGTGAGGCGATCGGCGGATCTTCCAATATTTACCAAGACTTCCGCGGGGCGCTTGGCAATATTATCGCGACCGCCAGCGAGGCTGCGGAAAAGGCAAGGATGAAAACAACACTACTTCACGCCGGCCTCGGCCTCGCCGGTATCGTGACGTCAGTCGGTGTTGAACGGATTGTTGCAGAAAAACTTCCTTTCGCTTCCGTGACGGCTGACAATGACGCCTATGTGGCCTGTGTTGGCGCCTTCGCGGGAGGCGATGGTGGCATCGTTATTGCGGGCACCGGGTCTATCGGCTTTGCCGTCATCAACGGCGTGCGCCACATGGTGGGTGGTTGGGGTTTTGCCCTTGGCGACCATGGCTCGGGAGCCTGGCTTGGCCATCACGCGGTGCGCCGTGCGGCCCTTGCCATTGACGGCCTGCTGCAGCCCACGCCACTCATTGAAGAAGTTCTGTCACGGGTCGGACGGAACCGATTTGATCTCTCGCGCTGGTCGGAACGGGCCACCCCCAAGGACTATGCCGAAATGGCCCCCCTGATTTTCGACTGTGCCGCGAAGGGAGATGTGGTTGGCATGACTATCGTGATTGAAGGTGCGGCGGCCATTTCCACTTTGGGCCGGGCTCTACTGGCCCGGGGGGCGGGAAAGCTTTGCCTGCTCGGCGGGGTTTCCAAGGTCTATCCACCCTATCTCGATGCCGATGTGAAGAAGGCGCTCACCGTGCCCGGAGCTGATGCCTTGGATGGTGCCATCATGATGGCGCGGCAGGCCCAGAATTTTCCGGTGAATTGGGCATGAACGCTTTCCAGGCAATCTTCGAGCGCAGCCGTTTTGAGCGCGACAGCAGTGCGCCGCGTTATCTTAGAGTGAAAAAACTGGTGCAGGACGCAGTTGCAGCGGGCGATCTTAGGGAGGGCGATGCCATTCCCGGAGAGCGCGATGTGGCGGTGCTGCTCGATATCTCGCGCGTGACCGTGCGCAAGGCCTTCACAGATCTGGTAGCGGAAGGTGTCCTCGTCCAGCGCCGGGGTTCCGGGACCTACGTAAGCGGACCCGCCCGACGTATTGAGCAACCTCTCTCGCGCCTCACCAGCTTTACCCAGGACATGCAGCTTCGCGGCCTCAAAACCGATGCGGACTGGCTGGACCGTTCAACCGGACTGCCAACCCCTGAAGAAGCGCTGAAACTTTCCATATCACCGGGTGAGCACGTCTCGCGGTTTCATCGCCTGCGCCGGGCAGACGGAGTTCCCATGGCCATCGAATTGGCTGTGATCCCCCAGCATTTCCTGCCGGATCCCGCAAGCGTCAAGGGATCGCTTTATGAGGCGCTTGAAGCGCGCGGTGTCAGGCCGGTTCGCGCCCTGCAACGGCTGCATGCAACAGCCCTTACCATGCAGGAAGCCAAGCTTCTCGACCTGCCAAATGGCAGCCCGGCACTTTTCATCGAGCGCATGTCGTATTTGGCCGATGGCCGGACGATCGAGTTCACGCGTTCCCACTATCGCGGTGACAGTTATGATTTCATCGCCGAGCTCACCATTGCGCCGGGGGTGAAGTCATGAGCCACATGGCCCGCGAAGCTGCTGAAGCACCAGAGGCTGTGGTCCGGTTTCTTCAACATAATAGTGGCGCGCTCAAGGATATCGGCGCCCGTCTTCGGCAAAGGTCGCCTCCCGCTATCATTACATCGGCGCGGGGCAGTTCCGACAGCGCTGCAGGCTATTTTAAATACCTAGCTGAAATCCTGACCGGTGTTCCCTGTTCCTCAATGGGAGCGTCGGTTGTTTCGGTCTATGGCGCGAAGCTTCAACTCAGGAACGGACTTTGCCTGACGGTATCACAATCAGGAAAAAGTCCGGACATCGTGGCGCTCCAGGAAGCGGCCCGCCAAGCAGGCGCGCTTACCGTGGCGCTGGTCAATGTTGAAGGTTCACCTGCGGCTCTTGCCGCCGATATCTGCCTGCCGCTGCAGGCTGGACCGGAACTGAGCGTAGCGGCGACAAAATCATTCATTGTGTCTCTGGTTGCGGGAGCCGCCATCGTTGCCCATTGGCTTGACCGCAAGGATTTGCTTGCCGCCATTTCCGCCCTGCCTGAACAGCTGAAAAGGGCTTCAAAGCTTGATTGGCCAGAAGCGGTTGATCTCGCGAGCGATGCAGAGTCGCTTTATGTCCTGGGGCGCGGGCCGTCACTGCCGATTGCCGCAGAAACGGCGTTGAAGCTGAAAGAAACCTGCGCCGTCCATGCGGAAGCCTATTCCATCGCCGAAGTCATGCACGGCCCCCTTGAACTCCTCGGCGAAGGATTTCCTGTTCTCGCCTATTCGCCCGAAGATGAGTCGCGACAGTCTTCACATTCCGCGCTCGGTGCGATGCGAAAGACAGGGGCATGCGTTATTGTGGTTGAGGATGGTGGTCTTCCGTACGTGCGCACCAACCATCCCTTGCTCGACCCCATTTCCATGATCCAGACGGCCTATCGGTTCGTTGAGGCAACCGCCCTGGCCCGTGGCCGCGATCCGGACAGGCCGCGGCTGCTCAAGAAGGTGACGGAGACCGTTTAATGGCATTTGCCCTTAGAGGTGCACGGGTTTTTGATGGCGAAAGTATCCACGGTGGGCTGGCCGTGGTCGTTGAGGACGCGCGCATCCTGGACGTTGTCGCCGTTGAAAAAATCCCCAAAAGCGCTGAGATGCGCAGCTTGGACGGAGGCTTGCTGGTTCCGGGTTTCATTGACGTGCAAGTGAACGGTGGCGGCGGCGCATTGCTCAATGGCAATCCCACACTTGAAACGGTTCGCCGTATTGCTGAATCTCACCGCAAGTTTGGAACGACGGGGATGCTTCCGACCGTGATCACCGACGCCCCTGAAGTGCTATCGAAAGCCATTGCTGCTGTAAAATCGGCGCGCGCAGAAAATGTTCCGGGCGTCCTCGGCATTCATATTGAGGGTCCGTTTCTTGATAATGAACGCAAAGGCGCCCATGACGTAAAGTTTATCCGCGAGATGAAAGAAGCAGATGTAACCCAGATCGCCAACGCCGATTGCGGCAGCATCATGTTGACGCTCGCTCCCAATAAGGTTGCTCCAAATTTGATAACGTCGATAGCCAGCAAAGGCGTACTCGTCAGCCTCGGCCATTCGGAAGCGAGCTTTGTCGAAGTCACGAAAGCCCTGGCTGCAGGCGCACGCGCCTTCACCCATCTCTACAACGCCATGAGCCAGATGAATGGCCGTGAACCAGGCATGGTCGGTGCCGCTCTTGCGGACCCGGACAGCTTCTGCGGCGTTATTGCTGATGGTTACCATGTTCACGACACCGCGCTAAAGGTTGCGTTCGCGGCGAAACCCCGCAATCGGATCATGCTGATCACCGATGCCATGCCGACTGCGGCCGGTGGTCCTGACAGTTTTGAATTGCAGGGACGTGCCGTTAACCGGGAGTGCGGCAAGCTGGTGTTGGATGACGGAACCCTTGCTGGCTCTAATCTGACCATGGATGAAGCAGTACGCTATTGTGTGGAGCGGCTTGGCGTCACTCTCAAAGATGCCTTGCGCATGGCTTCGTTGAATCCGGCCCTATTCCTGAAGCGTGATTATGATCTTGGCTACATCAAACCTGGCTATCTTGCGAGCCTTGTTCATTTGAATGATGACTTGCGGGTTCTCAAAACATGGATCGAAGGCAAATGAAGAAAACAAAGGTGCTTGTTGTAGGTCTTGGCAATATGGGGCTGAGCCATGCCCGTGCGTACAAATCCATCAACGGTTTTGAAATCGTAGGCCTGTGCAGCCGCGGCATTGAAGTCCGCGATGACATCAGGAAAGAATTTCCCGACGTTCCGCAGTATTCCGATTACGCTCAGGCGCTCGCCGCCACAAATCCCGATGCTGTCTCAATCAATACCTGGCCTGATACCCATGCCGCCTATGCAAAGCTGGCGTTGAAGGCGGGATGCCATATTTTCATTGAAAAGCCGCTGGCCGATACGGTGGCCGAGGCCGAAGAGATTGCGAGGCTGGCCAAGGAGTCCGGCAAGAAGCTGGTGATAGGCTATATCTTGCGTGTTCATCCCTCGTGGGTGAAGTTTGTCGAGGTTGGAAAAACCCTCGGCAAGCCACTCGTCATGCGAATGAATCTCAACCAGCAATCCTCCGGTGCCCAATGGGTGGTGCATAAGCATCTGATGAACTCAATCAGCCCCATCGTCGACTGTGGCGTGCATTATGTGGATGTGATGTGCCAGGTGACAGGTGCCAAGCCGCTTCGCGTCCATGCGGTGGGAGCGCGTCTCAGCAACGAAGTTGATGAGCATATGTATAATTATGGCCATCTCCACGTGACCTTTGATGACGGCTCTATTGGTTGGTATGAGGCAGGCTGGGGGCCGATGATGAGCGAGACCGCCTTCTTCGTGAAGGACATGATTGGTCCCAAGGGCTCCGTGTCGATTGCCATGGAGGAATCGAAGACCGCGTCTTCCGACGTTGACAGCCATACACGCACCAGCGCACTGCGCCTGCACCATGCGTTGCTTACCCCCGAAGGAAATTTCGTTACCCCCGATGAGGTTATCCACATGGATGACGAGCCCGGTCATCAGGAGCTTTGCAACCGCGAGCAGGAATTGTTCCTCGAAGCGATCCGCCAAGACCTGGACATGAGTGGCCACATCGAAGATGCCATCAGCTCGCTGCGCATCGTGCTGGCGGCCGATGAAAGTGTGCGGACGGGTCAGGTGGTGACACTTTGAGACTCGTTGGCGCCGTTACAGAAGGCAGCGGCGCGGTCAACGAAGACGGGTGGGGATATGCTGGAACTCCTGACCATGTCACTGCCGCCTGGGTCTTTGACGGGGTTACGGGCATAAACGCACGGAACTATCTGCCCTCTGGAACTGATGCCGCCTGGCTGGTGGCACAGGCCCATGGGCGCTTGCGCGATCTTGCGGGCAAAGATATGCCGCTTCAGGAAATCCTCTTGCACCTCATGCAAGCGCTAATTGATGATTGGCACCACGCCACGACGGGAGTTGAAATTCCCGAAGACTACGATCCTCCCGCCGCATGCCTTGTCCTTGTCAAGCGCTATGGAAAATCCTGGAAAGCACTGCGCTTGGGAGATTCCTGTCTTCTCGCAGGGTTCAACAATGGCGCACCTGCGCAAGTTGTGGCCTCACCCAGCAATGTCTTTGATGATTGGCTTTCAGCGGAGGCGCGCAAGCGCCGCGATGCGGGCGTGTTTGATGTGAAGGCCCTGCTTGCCGAGTTTCGGCCGCAACTCAAACAGAGTCGGGCGGCGCGCAACACCCCTAAGGGTTATGGCATTCTCGAGGCCAATCCCGCTGCAACCAGGTTTGCCGAATACTTTGAACTTGGAGCGCCGCAGACGCTATTGCTGTGCACCGATGGCTATTATCGTGCGGTCGATCATTACAATCTACATTCTGATGCGAGTTTGCTCACCACATCTCTTGAAGCTGAAGGCATCGACCGCGTGTTGAGAGACATGCGCGCGCTTGAAGCCAGTGACCCCACTTGCAAAAAATATCTTCGCTTCAAACCCGCTGACGACGCCACCGCTGTCATGTTGCACCAAATGCGTTGAAACCCGGCCATAAATCCGCCAGTCATGTCTAACGCAACGGCCCGAGGATTGGCTCGAGCATCTTGAAGCAAGCTTCGCGGGCGGTTTTTGCTGATAGCAGTTTTGGCTCGATGCACCATTCCAGCCCGAGGCCATCGACCAGGGAGATCAGCATCATGGCCATAAGGCCCATATCTATTTTCAGTCCCCGTGTGGTTGCGACTTCTTGCAAGGCACGTTCTATTCCGGCTCTGTAACGGCCATATTGCTTGCGCTGCACTTTCGGCAGGGGCGGGTTGTTGGCGATCTCGCCCCATAGCGCCAGTTGGATATTGAGGCTTTCGCGGTTGAAGAATTCCTGGGAAAACATCGCGTCAATGATGGTGATGATCCGCGCCTCCGGATTCGATTTTACGCTGGCTACAGGG
>JBAVOA010000004.1:0-6331 GCA_049691635.1 Aestuariivirga sp.
AATGTGTTTACGACCATGATTGCACCGGCGATTTCCTTCCTCGTGCAAATCTGGCTTGTCTACACGCTCATTGCCAACCTCGCCACTTTGGGCGGCACGAATGGCTTTGCCCAAAGCATTCCCTATGTGGGGCTTGCCATCATCCTGGTTGGCCTGATTTGGGGCTTTGTACTCAAGTCAACGAATCCCGAGGCCTACAAGAACATCGGCCACATGGTGAACAACGATTGATCTGAACGAAGTGACGATAGTGGGGGACAGCGGGTAACGGCTGTCCCCGTTTTTAATTGCCAAGGAGATACCAATGTCCGCATCGCTCAAAGGCCGTTCCGTTGTCGTCACCGGCGGTTCCAAGGGCATCGGCAAGGGCATTGCCCGGGTGTTTGCCGGGGCTGGTGCAAAGGTTGCAATTCTTGCGCGCCATGCGGATCAGGCAGAGGCGGCGGCAAGGGAAATTGGCCATGGCGCCTTTGGCCTCTCCGGCGACGTGACCTCGCTTGCCAGCATGGAGGCGGCACTGAAAACCATTGCCGGAAAGAATGGCGGCATTGATGTGCTCTGCGCCAATGCCGGAATTTTTCCGCCTGCGCGGCTGGAAGACATGACCAGCGAGCAGTGGGATGAGGTAATCGACACCAATCTCAAGGGCACCTTCCATGCCATCAAGGCGGCCATTCCCTATCTCAAGAAATCCGGTCAGGGACGGATCGTGATTACCTCGTCGATCACCGGACCGGTGACCGGCTTTCCCGGCTGGACCCATTACGGCGCCTCGAAGGCAGGCCAGCTCGGCTTCATGCGCACCGCCTGCATCGAACTCGCCAAATACGGCATCACGGTCAATGCCGTGATGCCCGGCAATATCGTGACCGAAGGCCTGGCCGGCATGGGCGAGGAATACCAGAAATCCATGGCCGCTTCAGTTCCGCTGAAACGCCTGGGCAGCGTTGAGGACATCGGCCACGCCGCACTTTACTTCGCCTCAAAGGAAGCGGGCTATGTGACGGGCCAGACCATCATCGTCGATGGCGGGCAGATTTTGCCGGAAAGCTTGGATGCCCTGGCCCAGGCCTAGCTGAACTTGCCCAAATACTTTTCGCACAGTCCCGTCGTTCCCTCCGTGTAGGGAAGTCCCATGGACTTGGCGAGGTCGGTCTCGGAATGGGAGCCGATCCAGGCCACCAGCAGCAGCCTGCGCAGCATGACGAAGGTTGGAATCTCATCCTCGTCCGCCTTGGGAAGATCAATCACCCGGCGGTAGCCCGTCTTCCAGGACTCGATGAGAGCCGGTACCTGCGGTTCGTGCTCGTAGAAGGAAACCGGCGTGGCCGCGTCATACATGTACCAGCCGAAACCGCAGTCATCGAAGTCGATGACCTTGACCTGTTCCCCGTCAATCAGGAGATTGGCCAGCCGCAGATCGCAATGGATGAGGCCGAAGCGGTTGTTGTCCTGGCCATAGGCTTTCAGCCGCTTGCCGATGAGGTCAACCGTGCGGCCAAACAGCTTCGCCTTTGCGGCATCAACCCCCATGCCGTCGCGCCATCGCCCCCAATGGGGCCTGTCCCCGCCGAGGCTCGTTTCAAAATCCCAGGTGAAACGTTCGAAGTAAGATGGACGCTTCCACGCGCGCGCATGGCCATGCATGCGGGCGGTGACCTCTCCCAGGATCTCAAATGGCTTCATCAGGTCCTGCCCAATGCCGGGCTCTATTCCCGTTTCCCAGTCCGATAGGACAACATGGCGGCCGGAAACCTCCTGGATGATTTCGCCGTTGCGGCCTTTCACCGGACGCGGCGTGACGACAATGCCGGCGTCCCGCAAGTCCATGAGCCAGGCGAGCTCCGAAGCAATCGCCGTTTTGGAGTGGTAGCCTTCGCGGTGAATGCGCAAAGCCCATTTGCGCCCGTCCGCCGCCTGCACCCGGTAGGTCGCATTTTCCGAAAGATTGATCATGGACACAGCCACACCTTCGGGCAGGGCGTAGTGGGTAACGGCTTTCTCCGCCACCTGTTGCAGGGCATCAAGCATTGATCAGTTCCCGCGCCCGCGGCATGGCCGCATCGAAGCGCTCCATGATTTCTTCGCACAGCTCTGCTGTAAGCAGCACACCGGGCTTCCACTGCAGCACACGCTTGTCGAGCGACGAAAAGATGGCCCACACACCATGCTCGTAAAGCGCCCGCGACACGGCAACCGCACCTTCCGCATGGTTGAACTCGAGTCCAAGGATGACGCCCTTCTGGCGCACCCCGGTGAAGATGTCGCCATGCTTTGCCATCATCTTCTTCATCGCATTGGCCATGAAGGCGGTGACAGCCTCGACATTGGCGGCCAACTCCGGCCGCAGCAGCATCTCAATCACCTTGTGGGCAACCACGCAGCCAAGCTCAGCCCCGCCCGTTGTGCTGATATGGGCAGCCCCGTCAACATTCAGCCATTGGCCCGTGCGCTCATTCACCAGGCAGGCACTGATGGGGTAGAGTCCGCCGGAGAGGCCCTTGGCCGTCACCATGATGTCGGGCTGGATGCCATAGGCCTGCCAGCCCCACATGGCGCCCGTGCGCATCAGACCAGTCTGCACTTCGTCGGCGATATACATGGTACCATGCTCGCGGGCGAGTTCCCGGCAGGCAACGAGATAGCCTTCCTTGGGCATGGGAAAGCCATAGGTGGCCGGAATGGTTTCCATGATCAGGCCCGCAACGTCATTGCCCTTGAGTGCGTTTTCCATTGCAGAAATGTCGTTGAAGGGAACCTGAATGAAGGTGTCGGGCTGGTCGCTGAGGAATATCTTGCTGAAGCGCTCGTCGCCCGTGGCCACGGAAAGTCCGGAATGGCCGTGATAGCCCTTGATGATGGAAACAATCTTGCGCCGCCGCGTGGCGTAGCGCGCACTCTTCAGGGCAATGTCCACGGCTTCCGCACCGCCTGCTGCAAACACCGCATATTTCATCCCCGGCGAAATATTGATCAGGGATTCGGCCAACGCGGTGCGCGCCACCGATGGGAACCAGTGGTTGCCCATGTCGAAATGATCCAGCGCCTTCTTGAGAGTTTCAACAAGTTCGGGATGGCGGTGGCCGAAGTTATAGGTGCCGCCATTGAGATGAAGGTCAATCAGGCGGCGGCCTGACATGTCATAGAGGAGATAGCCTTCGCGCTTGTCGATGACCATGTCGATGCCGGCCTTCTGCCAGAACCGGGTCTTGTCCGGATTCCAGTAGCGGATGGATTTTTCGATGACTTCCTGCTTCGATTCAAACTTGAAGCCGCCATAGTCAAACATCGGAAGTTCCTCGTGCAATGAGTTAATACTTCAGAAGAATGTCCCATATTTCATTGAAATGCGAGACCACATAGTCGGGCGAGAAATCGGTCACGGGCTTGGCGGTGTAACCGAACGTCACAGCAATCACTGGAACCTTGGCGGCCTTTGCCGTGAGAATATCCGTTTCACTGTCGCCGACCATCAGCGAGTTCTGCGCGGCAACGCCGAGGCGCATGAGGGTTTCTAGA
Organism: Aestuariivirga sp.; assembly: GCA_049691635.1. Lineage (GTDB taxonomy): Bacteria > Pseudomonadota > Alphaproteobacteria > Rhizobiales > Aestuariivirgaceae > Aestuariivirga. Next base: position 3,520 of record JBAVOA010000004.1, read on the forward strand.
TAGGGCGCCGGGTCGGGTTTGGCGATTCTGATGGTGTCCGGCCCCACAATCGCCCCGAAATATTTGGTCATGTCGAGGGCCTGCAGCAGCCGCACCGAAAGCCCTTCCGCCTTGTTGGTGCAGACGCCCATTTTTATCCCGCTGGCGGCACAACGATCAAGCAAGGTGACAACGCCGGGAAAGGCCGCGCTGTTCACCGCAATGTTCTTCTCGTAGTAGCGCAGGAATTCCGCATGGGAATGGACGAGGGTCTTTTCGTCGATTTTCTCGCCTGTCGCGGCACAGCCCCGCGCAATCAATGCCCTGGCCCCATGGCCCACAAAACTCCGTACTTCCTCGATCGTAATGGCCCGGCGGTCGAGCCGCGCGAGGACATGATTGGTCGCCAGCATGAGATCGGGAGCCGAATCCACCAGGGTTCCGTCCAGGTCGAAGATCACGGCCTTAAGTCTCATGTATTCCCCGCAAATCTGGCATGTTTGAGTAGTCCGGAACCTTGTGCTATCACGCCGCCAGTTTGAAGTGGAGAGTGCTATGGATATTCGTAAAACGCGGGCCCTGAGCGGCATACTGAAAGACAATTCACTGCTCAAGGACAAATGCTACATCGACGGCAAATGGCTGTCTGCGGCGAAATCCATCGATGTGACCAATCCGGTCGATGGAAGCGTGATCGGCTCCGTTCCGATGATGGGCACAGCCGAAACCAGGCAGGCCATTGAAGCAGCCGAGCGGGCCCAGAAGGACTGGGCCAAAAAGGCCGCCAAGGAACGTTCCGGAACTTTGCGCAAATGGTTCACCCTGATGATGGAAAACCAGGAAGACCTGGCCCAGATCATGACGGCGGAACAGGGGAAGCCCTTGGCCGAGTCCCGTGGCGAGGTGGCCTATGGCGCCTCCTTCATCGAATTCTTCGCCGAGGAAGCCCGCCGTATCTATGGCGAGACCATCCCTTCGCCATTTCCCAATGGCCGCATGGTTGTGATCAAGCAGCCGGTTGGCGTTGTGGCCGCGATCACCCCATGGAACTTCCCCAATGCCATGATCACCCGCAAAGCCGGACCTGCACTGGCTGCAGGCTGCACCTTCGTCTGCAAGCCTGCTTCCGAAACGCCGCTGTCTGCCTTGGCCATCGCCGAGCTGGCGCATCGTGCCGGCATTCCGCCGGGCGTGTTCTCCGTGATTACCGGCGCGGCCCGCGAGATCGGCGCGGAAATGACGGGCAATCCGATTGTGCGCGCTTTGACCTTTACGGGTTCCACGGAAATCGGCCGTCTGCTCATGGCCCAGTGCGCCCCCACCATCAAGAAGATCGGCCTGGAACTCGGTGGCAACGCGCCATTTATCGTATTCGATGACGCGGATCTCGATGCAGCCGTCGCCGGAGCAATGATTTCCAAGTATCGCAACGCCGGCCAGACCTGCGTCTGTGCCAACCGGCTTCTCGTGCAGGAAGGCGTCTACGATGCGTTCGCCGAGAAGCTTGCCGTCGCGGTAAAGAATTTGAAAGTGGGCGATGGTGTTGAGGCAGGTGTCACCACCGGCCCGCTGATCAACAAGGCCGCCGTCGCCAAGGTGCAGGAACACATCACCGACGCCGTGGGCAAAGGCGCCAAGGTCATGGTCGGCGGCAAATCCATGGGGGGCAATTTCTTCGAGCCCACCCTGCTGCGCGATGTGACCACGGACATGGCCGTGGCGCGCGAGGAAACCTTCGGTCCCGTGGCGCCGCTGTTCAAGTTCAAGAGCGAGGAAGAAGCCATTGCCATGGCCAACAACACCGAGTTCGGTCTCGCTTGTTATTTCTACACCCGCGACATCGGCCGGGTCTGGCGCGTGGGCGAAGCGCTCGACTATGGCATGGTGGGCATCAATGAAGGCATCATCTCGACCGCCGAAGCGCCGTTCGGCGGCATGAAGCAATCGGGCATCGGCCGCGAAGGATCGCACCATGGCGTGGAAGAATATCTTGAAATGAAGTACATGCTCATGGGAGGCCTGAACAAGTGACCGCAGACCAAATTAAGAAAGCGGCCGCCCTTGAGGCCCTGAAATTCGTCAAGCCCGGCATGAACATCGGCCTGGGCACGGGCTCAACGGCCAATCACTTCATTGAGGCGCTGGGTGCCAAGGTGAAAGAGGGACTTGCGGTGCATGGCGTGCCAACCTCCAAGGCCTCCAAGGAATTGGCCGAGCAGCATGGCATTCCGCTGACCACGCTCGATGCCCAGCCCCATCTTGACCTGACGGTTGACGGCACCGATGAATTTGATCCCGAGTTCCGCCTCATCAAGGGCGGCGGCGGCGCGCTGCTGTTTGAGAAGATCGTGGCCTCATCCTCGCGCTTCATGGTGGTGATTGCCGACGACACCAAGAAGGTGAAGAAGCTGGGCAAATTTCCCTTGCCCGTCGAAATCATGCGCTTTGGCGCCAAGGCCACGGCCTGGAAAATTGAGCGCGCTTTCAGGATACTCAAACTTGAAGCCAAGATGGTCTTGCGGGTGAAGGACGGAAAGCCTTTTGTCACAGACGGCGGCCATTTCATCATTGACTGCACCATAGGCGAAATTCCCGAGCCCGAGCGGCTTGATGCTTTGCTGAAAAGCATTCCCGGCGTGATCGAGACCGGGCTGTTCATCGGCATTTGCGGCATCGTGCTGATGGGCACGCCCAAGGGCGTGAAAGAGTTCAAGCGCGGATGACCGCAGCATTTGACTACGACCTCTTCGTCGTCGGCGCTGGCTCCGGCGGCGTGAGGGCTGCCCGCATTGCCGCAAAGCATGGTGCGAAAGTTGCCGTGGCCGAGGAATAC
>JBAVOA010000005.1:0-13251 GCA_049691635.1 Aestuariivirga sp.
CCTGGGAGCCGAAGAGCATGGTTTCAGTGAGCGGCAACACCGCCTCGCAGAATTCGTCCGAGGCCGCAAGCCAGCCGCAGCGGAAACCCGGCATGGCGTGGGACTTGGACAGCGACGACACCACGACGGTGCGACTCTCCAGGCGCTGCTCATCGAAGGGCGAGGCGAAGACCGTGTTGCCATAGGTCATGGTGGCATAGACTTCATCGGAGATGATCCAGAGATCGTGGCGCTCGCAGACATCGCCGATAGTTTTCACTTCCTCGCGGGTGAGCACGGCCCCGGTGGGGTTGCTCGGCGTGTTGAGCAGCAGGACGCGGGTTTTCGGCGTGATCGCCTTCTCGAGATCCGGGGCCTTGAGATGGAAGCCATGGTCAGGGTCAACGCCCACGGGAACGGGCACGCCGCCCGCGGCGGCAATCACGCCCTCGTAGGTGGCGTAATAGGGATCGGCCATCAAGACTTCATTTCCCAGTTCAACGGTTGCCTGGAGCGCCACGAAGAGTGCGGTTTGCGTGCCGGGCAGGAAGATGAACTGCTGGGTGCTGATGGGGCGGCCGGTCGATTTGCTATATTGCGCCGAGAGGCTTTTAAGCAGGCCGGTTTCGCCGCGGCTGGCGGCGTATTTATAGCGCCCGGCGCGCATTTGCTTTTCCGCCACGTCCATGATGGCAGTGGGCGGCGGGGCATCGGGCTCGCCGATGGAGAGGAAGATCAGGTCTTCGCCATTGGCGGCGCGGTTCTTGCCTTCGATGTGGACGGCCCATTTGTCGGAGCCGAGGCCCGCCAGCCGTTGGGTGATGGATGTCAATTTCATGGGCGCCCTTCTAGCTGAGGACTAATCACCCGTCGAGGGAGGGATCGACCGTGCCGTCATGGGCGATATGCAAATAGGCGGCCCTGGAAAGTTCCTGGAATTCAGCGGCCGTAATGGCGATCACCGGACAAGTTTTGCCGTAAAGCACTTCCGCTACGGCGGCGCCAATGGCGAGATTGATATCGGGCTGCACAAGGATGATTCCGGCTGGCGCGGTGCCCAGCCTTATGGCTTCGGCAAGGCCGCCGGGCGCGCTGCCGGAGCCCCGGCTTTCCAGCATCATGAGGATTTTGCCCTTGAGACTTTGCCCTCTTTGCGGATGATGAATGTCGATGATGACGCCGCTGCGCGGATCAAAGGCACCCCAGAAACTCAGGGGTTCATCAAGGAGAAGAACAGGGCCTTGTGCCGGACCGGCGTGGAGCACGGTCATGGGCTTAACCACAGGCCCGGATCGCGCCACACTTCGCCGCGTACCGCACTTTCAACACATTCCTTTAAACTGCCGAAAGCGACTTCCACACCCAGCATCCCCGGCGCGTAATAGGCCCATTTCGCCGCATTGGTCATGACGCGGCCCCTGAGGCCTTGAATTTTTGGGGAATAGTAGGTGCAGACATCGACAGGAATGGTGATGCCCGCTTCCTGCAGAAGCTTCAACCAGCCCTTGACCACAAGCATTTCCCGGATTCCGCGGCTAGTGGAAATGTAAGTTGTTGTTCTGACTTTGCGCCCGTTCAGCAGCTTCACGAGTTCAGCAAATTCGGTCAGGGAAAAATGCGGTGTGCCGAGGGCCACGGCATCGAGGGAGCCGTCACTTGCGGTGGAGAGTTCGCGATGGGCGCTGCGCAAATGCTCAGGTGTAATCTCGAACTTCTCTCCGGTCTTGAAAACTGAGCCCAATGTTTGTGCCTCTGGTGTTACGCCGACCACATGCAGAAGTTCCACGCCTCCAGAAGCCGCGCTTGCGGCACAGAGTGCCTTGAGCTGGTCTGTGGTGGTCTCCTTTGGAAGTCCGGAAATGACAGGAATGCGGCGGCCCGCCTTGCGTCCCAGATGGTGGCCGAGGAGATGGAAGAGCATGTTTTCATGTTTCCAGCTATCGGGAATTGATGCGCATGATAAATGGATGGCGGCCCGGCGACCCTCCTCGGTGTGGAGCCCGGCGAAGGGGGCCATTCCGGTGACGGCGCAGGCCACGTCGAGATAGTCGCCATATTTGTTGGTGCGCGCGCCGGCGACGGAATTGTAGTAGGCAACCGCATTGGATTCGCCCACGGCGATGTGGTCTCCGAACCCGGGACCGCCTGCAAGCTGGTAGGGCGCACAGGTCCACGTGGGTTTGCAACCGAGTTGGGTATAGAGCTGCATAAGTTCATGGGCTCCCCGCACCATTGCGGGGTCAGTGTGTTCGGGCCGCAAGCCATTATCATCGGGACTCGCCACGCTGTTGTTCGTCCAGGTGGGCACGCTGAGTTTTGCGCCGTGCTCGAGAAGAAACTTCACAAAATCGATATGCGACTGGCCGGTATAGAAGCAAGCGTCGATATGGGCGAAACTGATGGGAATGAGGCGGGAAGCCCCCATTATTTTCGCGGCTTGCTCAACCAAACGCAGGGCAAGCTGGTGGGCTTTGCCTTCAGCCATTGGCCCCCTCATTGGCCACGCGAGTGAGCGTGACATAGTCGGTCTTGCCGGAGCCCAGGAGCGGAATTTCCTTAAGATGCACAAGAATCCTTGGCACCATGAGATCGGAAGCGCCGCGGCCTCTCAGGGCCTCCGCAACCACCGTGCGTTCAGGCTGCACTATGGTTGTAAATAGAATGAGCTGCTCGCCCTTCTTCGTGTCGGGAATGGCAACCACTGCAAAACTTTCACCGGGAAAGGCTTCCTGGAGTTTGGATTCGATGGCGGTGAGGGAGACCATTTCACCGGCAATTTTTGAGAAGCGCTTGGCGCGGCCCAGAATGGTGACAAAACGGTGTTCATCAATTTCAACGATATCACCGGTGTCATACCAGCCTTGGGGCGGGGCTTCGATCACACCGGGATTGTCGGCGCGGAGATACCCTAGCATGATATTTGGCCCCTTCACGGACAGCCTGCCACCCCCGTCTATGCCTTCGACGGGTTCCAGGCGGTAATCGATGCGGTCGAGCAGACGGCCGACGCTGCCTGACCTGTTGTGCATGGGGGTATTGATGGCGATGACGGGCGAACATTCTGTTGCACCGTAGCCTTCAAGAATGCGCTGGCCGAATTTTTCCATCCAGACGGCGCGGGTATCCGGCTTTACGCGTTCAGCTCCGGCCACGACGAGCCGCAGGTTATAGAAATCGTAGGGGTGGGCGCTGCGAGCATAGCCCGCAAGGAAAGTATCGGTGCCATAAAGCACAGTGGCATTGGTGTCGTAGCAAAGTTCCGGCACGATCTTGTAGTGCAGCGGCGAAGGATAGAAGAAGCTGTAAACCCCGGAGAGCACAGGCAGCAGGGTTCCGCCCAAAAGCCCGAAGGCGTGAAACATCGGCATGGCGTTGAAGACGATATCCTGAGCGCTGAAACTGATGCGGGCCGCGGCTTGAAGCCGGTTGGCGTTCAGATTGTGATGGGAGAGCACGACACCCTTGGGCACGCCCTCCGAGCCGGAGGTGAACAGCACTGCTGCCGGGCTCGCAGGATTCCTGCTGGCGCCGGAAAATCTGAGTGCCAGGCGCGGGAAAAACCTGGTGAAAAGGCCATAGAGCTTGTCGCGCTTGCCAATGGCCTCACGCACATCCTCCAGGTAGATGATGGCGCAGCTTTTGGCGAGGATGGCAAGGTCTGCTTCCATTTCTGCGGCTTCAATGAATTTCCGCGAGGTGACGACGGTAGCGACTTGGGCCGCTGTACAGGCGGCTGACATGTTTACGGCCCCGGTAGAAAAATTCAGCATGGCGGGCACGCGGCCAAAGGCCTGCAAGCCAAAAAGCGTGAGCAGGGCGCCAATGGCATTGGGCAGGAGCACGCCCACGAACTTCTGCTTGGGTGTCAACCCTGCAATCTTGCGGCCCAGAATGAAGCTGCCCATGACCAGGCGGTTATAGTTGACAGGCTTGCGCTGGATGTCTTCCACGATCATGTGTTTGCCGCCATGGGTGGCGCGGGCCTCAAGCAGGGACTCAAAAAGGGTCTGCCCGGCATTCGACGTGGAAAAAACCATGTCCGTCATCACGTCATAGAGCTTGTCGGCCTGGTATTGGCGCAGGTGCGACCCACGGAGCTCTGGCGGGGCATCGAATTTGACGGGCGGCAGGAAGGTAATGGTGATCTTCGGAAACCAGCGCTGGCGCAGTTTGCCCCCCATGCTGGAGAATTTTGAATATTGCGCGCCGGCGATGCGGACTGGCAGAACCCGGGCGTTGGCCATCTGGGCGATGGCACCAGGCCCCTCATAGACTTTCATCAACGTGCCGGTGACGGTGATGCGGCCTTCCGGAAAAATCACCACGCGCTTGCCCTTTTTCAGCGCTTCTACGAGAGTTCGGATTGACAGGGGGTTGCCCGGATCAACGGGGGCCAAGTCAAAAAGCGCAAAGGCAGGCCTCGTCCACCAATGCTTTGCAACGTGGGTATTGATGGCAAAAGTCGTGCGGTCAGGGAGGAAGGCCGAAAGCAGGGGGCCGTCCAAAAATGAGGTGTGGTTGGCGACGATCACTACCCTGCGGCCTGCCGCCTTGTAGTTTTCAAGCCCCTTTACTTCAACACGGTACAGCAGGCGGAAGAGCTGCCTGGCAAGATTTGCGATGATTTCCTGGGGCAGCAGGAAGCAGATCCAGATGGCTGCCACGGCATTGGCGAGGCCTAAGCATAAGAACAGGCCGCGCGCCGTGATGAACTGAAGCAAGATGACCGACGCTACAGTGGCCGCGATCATGAAGATTGCGTTGACCAGATTGTTGGCGGCAATCACCCGTGAACGCTTGGGCGGAGAGGCGCGGGTCTGCATGATGGCATTGAGCGGCACGGCGTAGATGCCGCCGAAAAAGGCGGTCATGAACAGGTCAAAGGCCACGCGCCAACTGGCCCAGCCGGCGAAGAATACGCCAATTCCGTTCAGCGTGGTTCCGCCGAGGCGGGCATTGACCTGGCCAGCGGCGAAATAGAGATCAATCAGAAATAGGGTCATCATGATTGCGGCCACGGGCACATATTTTGCCGAGACCTCACCCTTAAGCAGAAGGTTGGTGATCATCGATCCCAGTCCAATGCCAATGGTGAAGGTGGCAATGAAGGCGTTGGCCACATCTTCGTTGGCCAGCAGGATGTCCTTGGTGAAAACCGGAAACTGCACGAGGAGCACGGTGCCGACAAACCAGAACCAGGAGGCTCCGATCACGGCCCAGAACACGTCATGGCGTTCACGGGCGTAGCCCAGAAGTTTTGCGGTCTGCCGCACGATGTTCCAGTCCATCTCGAGGTCGGGATTGGTGGAAGGGGCAGGCGGCATGCGGGTTGTGGCAAACCAGGCGAGGAGCGCGAGAAAGATGAGGGTGCCTGAGAGAATCTGGCGGCCTTCGGTCTGAAGCACAAGAAATCCGCCAAACATCGTGCCAAGCAGGATGGTGACGAAGGTTCCCATCTCGATCATGGCATTGCCGGCAATCACCTCCTCGCGCTTCAGGTATTGCGGCAGGATTCCATATTTAATCGGTCCGAAGAAGGCCGCGAGAGTGCCGGCAAAGAACAGCACCATGAGATCGAGATAGGGGTTGTCCAGCCACAGGGCGCCGGCGCCGAAGACCATGGCGCCGATTTCGGCAAGCTTCACCCGTTGGGCGATAAAAGCCTTGTCGAGCTTGTCGGCAAGCTGGCCAGCGATCGCCGAGAAGAGAAAATAGGGCAGGATGAAGAGTGCGGTTCCGGCCTGGACGAAGAGCGTGGCGTTCCAGCCATGGTTGACCGCGAGGTCAAAGGTGATGAGGATTGTGATGGCGTTGCGCAGGCCGTTGTCGTTGAAGGCCCCGATCGCCTGGGCCAGGAAGAGCGGGAGGAAGCGCCGGGTCCTGAGGAGTGAGAATTGGCTCGCATCGTTCATAAGTTAAATCCTAGACTGAGAATTTGTTCTTTTCATGTTCTTCTCGACTCACGCCGTCAATAGATGGCCGATCAGGCGGAAAGTATCCAGATGATTGTTGCTGGTAGCCGTGGCGCCGGCCCGCTTTAAATCGTCTAAACGGCCAGAATCCAAGCTGAATCCTATGAAAGGAAGGCCGGTTGCGAGGCCTGCGTCCACGTCGTTGATATTGTCACCTATATAGACGGTGCGATTTTTCGGAAGCCCCGTTGAGGCAATAGCCCGGGCCAGGATTTCGCGCTTGTGGCCGCCGCCTTCAGCCCCAAAGCCATGGGCGGAGAGGTGATCCCACAGGCTAGCATGTCTCAGGCGGAGCTCCGCGGCCTTGCGAAAATTTGCGGTGGCAAAACCCAGCTGCTTGGTCTTGTGAAGCTTGGCCAGGAGTTCAGGTGCTCCCGGAATGACGATGGTTTCAATTGTGCCATTTCCCAATTGCAATTTGAGAACAGCTTGGTAGTCCGCAATGACCCCGGCCAGTTCGGAAGCGGGCAGGCCATGCTTCTGCAGGATTTCCGCAATAATGTTTTCATCATTGCGAATGGCATAGGAATTCCAGTCGCGTGAGAGGTTTGTCAGCCCGTAGCGCCGCTCGAACGGTACGAAGAAGGCATCCTCCTCAGCCCGCGTAAGCTCGAGCAACACACCATCGACATCAAAAATGACGGCTGCTTCAGCCATTGACCATGGCGGGGGTCATTTCGATGAAGGTCGGGCCGTCGGCCGCCAGGGCTGCCTTGATGGCAATCGAAAGGGCTTTCAATGAGGAAGGCTTTTCGGCAATGCAGCCATAGGCCTTTGCCAGCATCTGGAAATCCGGATTGCGCAGGGTGACGGCATTGGGCTGGATGCCCTTGCTCACCATATCGTCCCTGATCTGGCCAAGGGCATTGTTGTTCCACATGAGAATGACGAGAGGCAGTTTGTGTTCGGCGGCAGTTCCCAGTTCGTTGATGGTGAACTGGATGCCGTAATCGCCAATTATCACCGCTACGGGTTTCTTGCCGACGCCAAATTTGGCGCCAATTCCCGCAGGCAGGCCGAAGCCCAGGGTGCCGAAGCCCACGGGATGGAGCCAGGTGCGCGGCATGTACATGGGAAAAATGATATTGGCGGCATAGGCGATCTGGGTCATGTCCGAGGCAATGACGGTGTCTTCAGGCAGGGCCTCGCGGATTGTTGCCAATACCTTGCCCAACATCACACGCAAGGCATCATCTTCCTGAACACTTAGCGCTGGCTTTTTCGAAGGTGCCTTGGCATTGATGAGCGGGGCCAAAGCCTCCAGTGTTTCCTTCGCATCACCAAGGATGGGAATTTCCGCCGTGTGGGGCCGGGCAATGGCGGCGGGATCAATATCAACCCGGATCAGGTTTTTATCGACGACAACCTGCGTATCCCAGAAATCGGTTTCAGAAAGTTCGGTGCCGACGGCCAATATGCAGTCGCTGGCTTGCAGCAATTTCTGGATCTGTGAATTGCCCATGCAATAGCCCAGACACAGGGGGTGATCTTCGCGGATAGCGCCCTTGCCGGCCGTTGTGGTGATGATCGAACAGCCCAGTTTCTCGGCAATTTGGAGTGCGGAGCTTCCCGCATCCAACGCGCCACCACCCAACAAAATGATGGGCTGCTTTGCACCATCAAGTTTCTTTGCAGCCAGCGTGATCTGCGTTTTTGATGGCGAGGGTTTTGGGAGCAGGGTGCGTGCCGTCCAGCCATCGCCTGCTGGCATCTGCAAAACATCAAGGGGAATTTCCAGATAGGCGGGGCGCGGCCGTGCGGCGGCAAAATTGGCAAAGGCCCGGGCAATGCAATCGCGCACGTCGCGCGCCGTGTAGGCTCGCATGGCAAGGCTTGTGACGGTTGCCGCAGCGGCGCGTTGGTCCAGCATTTCATGAAGGCGGCCACGGCCCTGGGCCGCATCGCCGATATCAAGGGCGGTTGAAATCACCAGCACATTGCTGGAGTCAGACCAAGCCTGACCCATGGGTGTCAGGATATTCAGGAGGCCGGGGCCGGTGATGGTGAAACACACGCCGGGATTGCCCGTGGCCCTGGCAAAGCCATCGGCCATGAATCCTGCGCCCTGTTCATGGCGCACCAGAACATGCTTGATTTTCGAGCGCGGCAGGGCACGGTACATTTCCACATTATGCACGCCGGGAATGCCGAAGATCGTGTCCACGCCATAGGCCTCAAGCAGGCCCACAAGGGCTTCGCCGACCGAAAGTTCTGCACGCGATGACATGGTTTAAGCCGCCTTTGAATTCGGGGTGGGTGAGTTGACCACGTGGCAGGCCACAAGGCTGTTGTCATGGAGCAGAAGCTGCGGGCTGCGGTTCTGGCAGATCTCGAAGGCCAGAGGGCAGCGGGGATGGAAGGTGCAGCCAGTGGGTGGGGAAAGCGGCGAGGGAAGCTCGCCTTTCAGCACAATGCGGTCGCGCTTGCGGGTGGGATCGGGCGTTGGGGTGGCCGAGAGCAGGGCCTTGGTGTAGGGGTGCTGGGGGTTGGCGAAGATATTGTCGCGCAGTCCCTGCTCCACCACGCGGCCCAAATACATGACGATCACGTCATCAGCGATGTGTTTCACGACCGACAGATCATGGCTGATGAAGAGATAGGCCAGGTTATGCTTCTCCTGAATATCGGCGAGAAGATTGAGAACCTGGGCCTGGATGGAAATATCAAGGGCCGAGACCGGTTCATCGAGGACGAGAACCTCGGGATCGAGCATGAGGGCCCGGGCAATGGCGATGCGCTGGCGCTGGCCGCCGGAAAACATGTGGGGGTAACGGTCATAGTGTTCCGGCCGCAAGCCGACACTTGCCATCATGGCGCGAGCCTTCTCCTGGCGCTCGGCCTTTGGCATTTTGGTGTTAACCAGTAGCGGCTCTTCGAGAATGGAGCCGATTTTCTGGCGTGGGTTCAGGGAGCCGTAGGGGTTCTGGAAAACAATCTGCACTTTGGGACGCAGGGTCCGCAGGGTTTCCGGCGTGGCGCCAACAATGTTGTGGCCTCCGATATTGAGGGTGCCGGAGGTCGGCAATTCGATCATGGTGACAAGACGGGCGAGGGTTGATTTCCCGCAGCCCGATTCACCTACGACAGCGAGCGTCTTGCCGCGCTCAAGGGTGAAGCTTGCGCCATCAACGGCCTTCAGGAGGGAGGTTTCGCGGAAGGCGCCACGCGAGACGCTATAATAGCGGGTAAGGTTTTGCGCATTCAGGACCTGGCTCATGCGGCAGCCTTTCCAAGGGGATAATGGCAGAGCGCGCCACTGTTGAGGACGGGCTGCGTGGTGTGGCACAGTTCGGTGGCAATGCTGCAGCGTGGGGCAAAGAGGCAGCCCTTTGGCCTGTCAAACTGGCCCGGCACCACGCCCGGTATGGAAGGAAGCCTGCGGGATTTGCTACGCTCGGGAAGAGCCGAGAGAAGGGCTGCCGTATAGGGGTGGCGCGGCGTGGCAAAAAGATTTGCGACAGGCTGCTCTTCAACTTTCTGTCCGGCATATTGCACGCTCACCCGTTCGGCCGTTTCCGCGACAACACCCATGGAATGGGTGATGAGCACGAGGGCCATGCCGGTCTCTTTCTGGAGGCGCACGAGAAGCTCGAGGATTTGCGCCTGGATGGTGACATCGAGGGCGGTTGTCGGTTCGTCGGCAATGAGCAGTTTCGGTTTGCAGGCGAGCGCCATGGCAATCATCACGCGCTGGCTCATGCCGCCGGAAAGCTGGTGCGGGAAGGACGACAGGCGGGATTCGGGGCCGGGAATGCCAACTTCCTCGAGCAGCTCGATGGCGCGTTTGCGCCGCGCGGACTTATCCATGTCGAGATGGGTTTGCAGGGCTTCCATCAATTGAAAGCCCACGGTGAAGCAGGGGTTCAGGCTCGACATGGGTTCCTGGAAGATCATCGCCATGTCCTTGCCGGTGATCTTGCGGCGGTCGGCGGGGGTGATGTTCAGCAGATCGCGGCCATCGAAGTCAATCTTGTCTGCGGTAACCTTAGCGGTCCAGGGCAGGAGCCCCATGACGGCAAGCATGGCGACCGACTTGCCGGAACCGGATTCACCGACAATAGCGAGGACTTCGCCCGCATCCACGGCCATGGAGACATGGTCCACGGCGCGGAAGGCGCCGCTGGCGGTCTTGAATTCCACGGTCAGGTTCTTGATATCAAGGAGGGGCATATGGATTGTTTTTTCCTTGGTTTACCCTATATTCATAGGGTTATGACAATTTACGCTTTAGATTTTCAGGAGGCTTTGATGGCAGGACCGATCGTACCGATTTCTTGAAAATAAGTTTCATTTCCGCCCTGGCCCGAGACAAGAGCTTGCCGGCGCGAATTTCGTTTTCCCGCAAATCTAGTCCCTGGTTGCTGGCAAATGCCGACAGGTCAGTGAGCGCTGCTTCACCCAAGATTTTTTGTGTTTCAACAATCTGCAGGAGATGGCCGATGATCCGGCGTTTTTCCGATGGCGTCTGCTTGAGAAAATAGGGATCGCGCAGATCCGCGGTCAGCAGGTTCGATTGCTTGGCGGTGCGATAATATTGCACCACCGAGTGGATAACTTCGGCGGGCAGAATGGAAAGATCGGCCTTCACAGAATCGAAAACAAAGTCTGTGTCGTCAGCCGTGGCAAACGGGGTTTTCTGGGCCATGGCGTACTCCGCATCCTCTTTGGTCAACTGGCGCCGGTTTGCCACGATGCCCGCCAGAATTTCCGAGTGCAATGCCACCACGATATCGAGAACGCGCTGGTCGCGCAGCCGTTCCTCGGCGTGGCGCTGGGCTTCGCGCTCGGCCACTTCGCGCTGGCGGTCGTTGCGTGAGGCGAGATACCAGGTGACGACGCCCACGAAGGCGGCGGCGATGGTTCCCAGTGCGTTGACGATGGCATCCCGCACGGCCTCAACTCTTTTTCAGGCGCGGGTCGAGCGCATCGCGCAGGCCGTCACCCATCAGATTGATGGCCAGCACGGTGATCAGGATGGCGATGCCGGGCATTGCCATGACCCAGGGGTGGGAGGTGATCAGGTCCTTGGAATCGGCGAGCATGGAGCCCCATTCGGGCATGGGAGGCTGGGCTCCCAGCCCGAGAAAGCCAAGGCCCGCGGCAGCAAGGATAGCGTCGGAGATACCAAGGGCCGCCTGGACGATCAGCGGAGCGAGACAATTGGGCAAGACCGTTGAAAGCATGAGCCGGAGCGGACCGACGCCCGCGACTTTCGCGGCGGTGACATAGTCCCGGCTCAGTTCGCTGATCGCCGAGGCGCGCACCAGCCTCACATAAAACGGCAGGCCCACGATGGTCACCGCCACGATGGTGTTCGTCAGATTTGGACCGATGACGGCGATAATCAGGATTGCCAGCACAAGGCTGGGAATGGCGAGGATCAGATCCATGACGCGAATGATGATGACATCTACAATGCCGCCCCAGAAGGCAGCCAACAGTCCCAGCAAGACGCCCGCCACGGCGGAAACGAACATGACCGAGAGGCCGATGAAGAGGGAAATGCGTGACCCGTAAAGCAGGCGCGACAGCATGTCCCTGCCCAGGGGATCGGTTCCCAGGGGGAAAGCCCAGGAGCCGCCTTCGGCCCAGACCGGAGGCAATCTGGTGAAGCCGCGGTATTGCTCGAGCGGATCATAGGGGGCGAGAAAATTCGCAAAGATCGCAATGAAGACGACGGAGCAGACCACGGCGAAGCCGATGACCGCGCCGCGGTTGTCACGGAAGGAACGCCAGAAAGAGAGAAGCGGGCCTGGCGGGGCGTTCATGACAAGGGCTTCAGTGGCCATGGCGAATCCGCGGATTGATGAGGCCATAGAGAAGGTCGATGATGAGGTTTACCAGGATAACCACACTGGCAATGAGCATGATGCCACCCTGGAGGGCGGGGTAATCGCGGCGGCCGATGGATTCAACCAGCCATTTGCCGATGCCCGGCCAGGAGAAAATTGTTTCGGTGAGAACCGCGCCCGCAAGCAGCGTGCCCACTTGCAAGCCAATCACGGTCACCACGGGGATGAGGGCATTGCGGAGGGCATGGAGGCCGATGACGCGGAATGCCGAAAGGCCCTTGGCCCTTGCGGTGCGCACATAATCTTCTTCCAGAACTTCAAGCATGGAGGAGCGCGTCATGCGCGCGACAACGGCGAGAGGCACGGTGCCCAGAACAATGGTCGGCAAGATGAGATGGCGGACGGCATCGAGAAACGCCCCCTTCTGGCCGGAGATGATGGAATCAATCAGCATGAATCCGGTGACCGGCTGGAAATAATACTTGATGAGATCAATGCGGCCCGAGACGGGGGTGAGGTGCAAGGTGTTTGACATCAAGAGAATGAGAATGAGACCCCACCAGAAGATGGGCATGGAATAGCCGGTAAGGGCCATGCCCATCAGGGACTGGTCATAGAAACTGCCACGCTTGGCGGCGGCCAGGACGCCCGCGGGAATACCCACCGCGATGGCAAAGATCATGGCGCAAAGGGTGAGTTCAATGGTGGCGGGAAAGAGCGTCAGGAATTCATGGGAAATGGGGGATTTGGAAATGATCGAGGTGCCGAAATCGCCATGGAGAAGGCCCCAGGCATAGTCCAGGAACTGCTTCCAGATGGGCTGGTCGAGCCCCATGTCGTGGCGCAGTTCGGCGAGGCGTTCGGGTGAAATGCCGCGTTCACCGCGGCGCACTTCAATGGGATCGCCCGGCACCAGGCGGAGCATGGTGAAGGTGACGAACATCAGGGCAATAAATGTCGGCAGGGTCAGCGCCAGGCGCTTGAGCAGAAAACGAAACATTCCGTCACCGTATTAAAAGGCGGAACGATCCTTTCAAAGACTGTTCCGCCGTTTCGATATTATTCGGTGATGTCCACGTTCTGGAACTCGTGGGCACCCAAGGGGCTGACCTTGTAGCCTGAGACTTCCTTGCGGACGGGCTCAAACACGGTGGAGTGGGCAATGTTAAGCCACGGCACCTGGGCGTTCGAGATCTTCTGGGCGTCCTGGTAGAGCTTGGTGCGCTCGGCCTGGTCGGTTATTTCCGCCGCCCTGGTGATATCTTCCTGGAACTTGGCGTCACACCATTTCGGAATGTTGTTCGCGTTGGGTTTCCCTTCCGCGTTGCAGCCCAAAAGCACGGCAAGGAAATTGTCCGGATCGCCGTTGTCGCCGGTCCAGCCGAGGAAGCCCATCTGGTGCTCGCCCGCCTGCATGCGCTTGCGATACTCGCCCCACTCGAAGCTCTTGATCTCGGCGGTGACGCCCACCTTGGCGAGGTCGGCCTGCATCAGCTCGGCGATGCGCC
>JBAVOA010000006.1:0-2097 GCA_049691635.1 Aestuariivirga sp.
TCTCACGAAATCCCCACAAGCAGCTCATGTGGTTATGGGTCTGCCGGTTGATGAAGGAATCTCGATCCTATCATCGCGGCCTTGATTTGGCATGTGGCGAACTCAAGACGTTCAAGTATTTCCAGACCAAGGAATATTTGGGCGTCGACGCAGATGAATCCCGCGTCACCTTTGCTCGGCAGAAGTTCGGCGTCCCGGTCATCGTGTCCCGGTTGGAAGAACTGCCCGATAAGCTGAGCGGAGATTTCGTCGTTTGTCTGCAGACTATTGGTTTCAACAGGTATTTCGACATATCGCACGCGGTCGAGGTTGTGCGGCGCTGTGTCCAGGCAACTTCACCCATGGGGATGATCCTGATTAACGCCACCAGGCTCAGTCAACAGCAATTCGCAGAGAGCGAGGCTATTATGCGGAATAACTTTGAGACCGTGGAAATACGCCAATATGGGTTGAGCAAGACTTCGATGCCAAAAGCCCTTTCGCTGCTCGTCGCGTGCTTCGGGCTAATTTGGCCCGATATCGCCAAGAAGAGCGACAGCCCCGCTTGGCTTTTTATTTGCCGCACCCGCAAAGGGTAGATATTCAGGAAGCCGCAAACTCGCTTCATCTCGAACCCAGAAATGTTAACTAGGTCCTCGAATTTGATTCCGGAGGCCCACGGTTGGCGCTGTTATTACACTAGCGCGGCATCAACTGAAACTCGTCGAAGGTTTGCTTGACCATATTCGTGAATGGCCAACGACCACCTTGGAACCTCCAGTCGTTGAGGCTCACATCAGCACCCTTCTGGTCATGCGGGAAAGAGCGTGTTCCTTATAGCTGTCCTTACTCCGTTCCGCAGCTATTGCATCTACATAAGCCGCGCTTTGTTCAGAATGAACTTCAGCTTGAGTTCCACGGGATAGACAACCAGTTCTTCACCGTCATGGAGAAGGGTTTGAAATAGCGTTGTCGAGGATTTCCTTGGCCCATAGACAGGGGCTGCTTCGCCCAGCCATAGGTCATGAAGCCCAGTCATCTGCTTTCCCAGATCATCAGTTCCCCTGGAAGAATAGGGCTACAGAACTGCCGAGAGCAATCAAGCCGCCTTCTCGAGGACGCATATTCGCGGTGCGATCCGCGTGACCTTGATACTACGGAATTCGGGAAAACGCCTACAGAACCGCTCCTGGAGATTGTTCAGTTCCGTTTGGCTCCAGACATCGAACTTCTGCGGAAGCACCGGGATCTTCTTGGCACCTGCCAGCTTCAGAACATGCGGCGTCACAAAACGGTAGACATCGACGAAATCACCGGGGCTTTTCACAAAGGTCCGGCCACCCCGCTTCCAGAACGTCTTGGACGCGTGACGCGGTCCGGCAAGTTTTTCCCAGACATCGACAATTCGATCGGCGGAGAACTCGCTGCCTGTTTCCGCAAACCTCTCGCTCAATATCCGCAGATCTTCAGACGAACCTACCCGTTCCGATTGCGTATTCAGCACCTCTCGTACACCGGCAACAAGTGATTCAACATCGCCGATCTTTTTTCCGAGAAGGTTGGGGAAATAGAACTCGGATTTCAGATCCTCGATGGGGGCATAAGTCAGTAGGGGAACACCTGACTTCACCGCTTCAATCGCAGCAGTGCATCCGTTGTGGATCACAGCCATGCACTGCCTAATCCATGGCGTGATGCTGCCTGAATTGGTCACGACGATGTTCTTGAATTCTCCGATCAGGCTTTTCCAAATCTCCGGCTTCTCTATCGGGTGGGGGCGGAGCACAAAATCCACTTCAGGAAACTCGATCGCAAGCCTTCTCAGCGCCTTGACGTATTCCCCGCCGAGCAGGGCGCTGTATGCATGAAGCTTATAGATATTGAATTCAGTCTCGTCATAGGGCCCTTTGAAGTATCCCGACCGCATGTTCGAAATGATTTCGTCAAGGCTGCGCTTACCGAAGATCGAACCCAAGTTTGAAGAAAGCAGTATATAGGGCTTTCTGACAGGCAGGTTTTCCTGGAATACATCTGCCATCTCGGGCCGCCAGAGATCTGCCCGTGGATTTCCTGTCAAATGAAACTTTTCTTCGTGAGATGGATACTTCTCTTTCATGT
>JBAVOA010000007.1:0-5238 GCA_049691635.1 Aestuariivirga sp.
TCGAGCTCACCTCTCCTGAGCAGCTCCGGATGGCTATTGGCTATCTGATTGCCGAGAACAACAAGATGCGCAAGGAGACAAGCAACTTGCAAACCAATCTCCACGAGTCAAACCAGCAGATTGAAAATCTGCGGGAAAATCTGGAAGTGGCAGAAGAAACGGGAATGCGCGATTCCCTGACGTCGCTGTGGAACCGGCGCGCCTTTGACAAGATGCTGGCCCTTCAGGTCGATACGGCGCCGAAGAAAAACTTGCCGACGTGCCTGATACTTGCTGACGTGGACCACTTTAAGAAGATAAATGACAGTTTTGGTCATCTCATTGGTGACGAAATATTGCGGCTGGTCGCGAATACGATCTCAAAGAACGTCAAGGGACGGGATTTTGTGGCACGGTTTGGCGGCGAGGAATTCGCTTTGATTCTGCCTCAGACATCTTTGGAAAATGGCCTGAAGCTTGCCATGCAGATCAAGCATCAGCTTGAGATCCAGAAGTGGTTTGTGAGCAAGCGCAACGAGCCAGTAGGCACAGTTACCGCTTCCTTCGGTGTTGCTCAACTGCAGCCTGGCGAGGCTAAGGATGCCTTCGTTGGACGAGCCGATGCCAAGCTTTACGAGGCAAAAATTTCCGGCCGCAACCGGGTTGCAAGTTGATGGCCGAATGGCATCACGTTTCTATGCTTGGTCAGGCGGGGTGGGCTTTCGATGGCTAAGCAAGTACCTACCCTGACCGCAGGGGATATTGCCTTGAACGCAGTGTCAATCGTGCTGGCCTTTTTCTCAGCATCCTTTGCGGGTTACATGATGATGTACGGCCCCCCGGAAGGAGCTGATAACATTCCAACCGTAAGTGTGGCGCTGGAGCCATTCGAAACCTCAAGAACCAAGCTGGGTCTTTATGATACGCTTGACCCTATCGTAACGGGTTCCATCACAAGGAGTGCTGACGATGGCGGGAACGCCCCGCGTGCTGCCGTTGAGCTTTTTCAGTCTGACCAGCATCTCAACTATAAATTGCGGACTATCGTCCTGAACACAGCATTTGTTGATATTTCGAATGACCGGTCAATTGTTACCCTGCCAATAGAGGTAGGTGCCATGATTCCAGGGATCGGCAATGTGCTTCGGTTCGAAAGGCGCGGAGGCAAATGGATCGTCGTAACGACGTCCTCTGAAATATCAGAAAAGGGCCTGACGCCAGTACAATAGGGCGGAAGAAGGAAACCGCCGACATTCAACTTACCCCTTCAATGTAGCAGAATTCCGACCAGTATTGCGACTGCAGAAAATGCAGTGCCGACCAGGAAGCTCAAAATCACAACATCATAGCTTTCGCGGCGCAGATGTTGGTCGCGCAGCTCTACAAGTTCCTCGATTGCTTCATTTGCCGCATGCTCCAGGTCGGTCCGCGGCAGATTATCGAGGGGTTGGCCGCGCCAATAGACCATTCTTTCAATCTCCATTTGGTACGGAGCTTTGCAAGCGGCATGCCAGGGCAAATGGCATCGCCGGATGGGACCCTTTAGAGGTTTCAATCCCGCCCGAGTGGCCAAAATGGGAAAAAATCAACCTGTAGGTGGCGACAGGATGGTTAACAAGTTGGGTTTTGGTCTGGTGTGGAGGGAATTAGGACTCTTCGAGAGATCTACTCATTGGAGTAACGCTGCAGCATTGCCGATGTTTCCTCGAGTTGCTTGGTTACTTCGGCTTGCCGGCTGCGCAGCGTCTCAAGATGGTTAATAAGCAGGTTCGCAGTATGCTGGCTGTTCATGATTTCTGAGTTTGCTTCGAATACCTTACGGATATTGGCTATACCGATGCCCAATCTCCGCATCATCAGGACGTCTTTCAAACGGCGGACATCAGACTCCATATAAGTTCTGAAACGTCCATGGCGTGGTGGCGACAGCAGGCCTTCGCGTTCATAGAATCTGATGGTCTTTGGATCAATGCCAGTTTCCACTGCCAGCTCGCCAATGAACATGAAACCACCCGAAGATGTGCCATCAACCCTCTGTTGGGTTTTCTCGAAGTCAATCGGAGCAATGGCCTCTGCAATTGCGTTCATATTGTTTACTTAGCCCCCATAGTTATTTTGATTATTTTACGCACACCAGAAAAACGCCTTACAAACTGATAAGATTTCCCGATTTGCTCGCACATAGAGGTTGCGCTAAGCGGCGATTTTCTCGAGCTGAATGCTGTTTTCCAGGACAGAATGTTGAATGCCTGACGAACTGCGCAATTGCTGCAGCATCTCGTCACTGGTCTCCCAAAGCCCCGCGATGGCGGTAACCTTGCCATACCTGCGAGGCTCGCCAATCCTGTCGCCGGCACAATTGAGGCGTCGCAAAATCCGCTCCATACGAAGATCGATGACCGTCACGATGAACGTAAGTCCGGCAAGTTGGCCAATTTCGCACAGGGCGAGCAAAAGCTCGGCAGAGGCCTGATGGACCCCCTGTTTGCACCACTTCGTGGCAAGATCCGTGTCAACACAATAGCGGCTGCTTTCCCAGATCGTGGGGTTCCTGAATATCTGGCCCTCGGGTAAGAGTTCATGGAATGTATCGGCCAGCATGTTTGGGCCGGTTGAAGGCAACAATCTCAATGAACCAACAACCCTTGACCCCGAGTCGTCCATCGCAAGCACGTAAAGAGGCTTCAGCAGATCATAGGAATCGATCTCATATTCACCCGATACATTCACTTCCCACCCCAGGCGGTCATGAAATACCCGCTTGCGCAACCTGAACATATGGTCGAGGTCTCGCGCATGGGTTTCATAGTTCAGTCCATCTACTACTCTGATCATGCAGGTCTCCTCTAACTGTTGATAGGATGTTACAGTGAGGAACCTTGTGTGGAACTGCCATAATTGGCAGGACCCCTGCAATCCTAGATGAGGCCACGCAGCATTGCAGAAGCGACAGCGTGTGTCGTATTGAGGCTTCCCAACTTGTGCCGGGCATTTTCGAGAAAAAACCGCACCGTTCGGGCGCTGATGCCAAGGAGCATGCCGGTATCTTCGTAAGTTTTTCCCTCGGCGCTCCATTTGAGGCACTCGCGCTCGCGCTCCGTAAGCGGGGGATTCTTTTCAGCTTCTTCTCCGAGGCTTTCTGAAAGTATCCGTTGATGGAAAAAGTCACCGATAATGCGCATTTCCCGTAAATGGGCTCGTTTGAAATTGCTCCACTCAGCCTTGGAGAAATCAGCAGTTACGCTGAAAATTGCAGTTTCCCCATGCAGTCCGTGCAAGGGAAAGGTCAATCCTTGGGCGCCAACCTTGAACTCGCGGGCTTCGCCAAAAATCTTGCTTTGGGCTGGTGAGAGTTTTCCAACGTCACTCCAGTCGATTGGCATGATACTGCCCATGCCAAGCCGGACGATGGGGTCTATTGAAACGTATTCCTGCGTTTCATATCGGTGTGCCCAGTCTTTGCTGTAGGTATTGTGGACATAGAAATTTTGGTTTGTCTTGGTCGGAAGATTGACCCCCAGATAGGCGACATTTTCGAGCCCGTACAAGTTGCAAGCCGAACGAAAGAACGCGTCGCCTTCCTGTCCCTTGCTCAAGGGCCTCACTTGGTCAAAAATGTCGAGAAAAATCCTATCAAGCACAATGTGCCTCCCCCTTCTCCACTCAGCTCCACTTCGAGGTAAGTGTCTAATTAATAATTTTACTATGGAGCAATTTGAGCAAATTCAACTTCGCTTGACATTCGCTCAACCGCGAAAACGAGAGGAAATGCCGAAAGATCGACTTCGGTGTCGCGCATTGCAAAATTTTTGAACCAATGTTCAGAACCTGAAAGCTGATCTGGAAGATTTTGGAAATTCAGCTCTATAAATCCCGGATGAGGCATTAGGCGCGACCGACGTCAAACATCTGGAACGGGAGGAGCTGGGCAGTTGGGAAGCTTACGGGCTCAAGAATGGATACCATGACCGTCTCGGAAACTTCAGGTGAGTCACTAGACACCAGCCCACGACGCCTGAGCGCGTGACGGAAAGCATCTTTTGGGCCAATATATTCGATTGTCACGCGGGTCGCCAATGGTTCAGCCCAAGGCGTCATAACTACCGCAAGACCTGACATGGTTCCAAAATCAGATGTACTGGAAGCTCCAAATGATTGCAGACTCAATTCCGCAAATCCCCGAATATTGTTGGCAATCAAGAATGTGCGCCCGTCTTTCTCAAAGATCATGCCCTCGTGCTGTCCACGAGCGCCCTGACTCCAAGGCTGTCCCTTCATTGCAAATCTGATGAACCGGCGAAAGCACAGGACGTTCCCAACCCTGTAGACTACCATCACCGCCCTGACGATTTTGGAAGGGTCTCTAAGCCAAGGGTAATAGACGAGATAGCAACCTTCTTTCAGCTGGGTTTTTGAACTATGCGAAAGGATCCCGACAAAGCTTTTCAGCACGCGATTGTCAAGTTGCCCTAGTATAAACAGGGGATGCGTACCTTCGGTCCAGCTCTTGGCCTTAGGATCGTCGTTGCGATCAAACATGGAATGTTGATCAACACCAAAATAATGCGCAATTTTTTCCAAGGTTTGTGGTGACGGGAGTGAAGTGCCCGAAAGGTATTTGTTGAATTGCTGTCGGTTCATTCCAAGTTCGCGGCACACCTGCGCAATCGTTCCCTTGCGGTCGGTCATTGTCCTCAGATTTCTAGCAAAATCGAGGTAAGGTGATGCTGTCTTGGTCATGCCATGTTTTGACGCTGAGCTTTTGCAACCTGGTTGCTGAAAAATGCAAAGATTGTGAGAAATATGAAAGGCTTGCAGCATTTTGCAGGCCTGAACCAATGGTTCGCTGGCGTAGTCCATTGATTCTCTCGTTACAGGATCGGAAGTTCAGTTTTCGAGGACCACAAAACCAGATTGAACCCTACGGCCGAATACACCGAGATCGATCAACGCAAGCGTGCGTAATGCGTGAAGCTCTTTGTTTACTTGATCCACGCCCCCTTGTTTGGAATGCAAGAACTGTGAAATAGCCTACAATTCTATAGTCAATACTGTAAAGTATTATTAACTCTCAGACTCATTGTACTACAAAACGGTCTGACAAAATCCTCTGATTTTGTCAGACGGAGAAGAATCTATTCAATCCGCAAATTCATAGACTAGGTGGTTAAGTCTACCGAACAATTTTCCATCCAAAGAGGCTGCTGAAATGTAATGCCAGGTTGTAGCTGCCAGAAAGCTCTTGGCAGTACACAGAAT
>JBAVOA010000008.1:0-2712 GCA_049691635.1 Aestuariivirga sp.
CGAACTGCTTGAAGCTGCCCGGGCGGAGATCGCCGACGTTGGAAAAACCCGCGTTATTGCAATATCCGGTGATGTTGCCACATTGGAAGGTGTGGCGGCCGTGGTTGCCGCGGTAACCCGTGAATTCGGCGGGGCTGACATCCTGGTAAACAATGCAGGGACCGGCAGCAACGAAACAATCATGGATGCTCCAGACGAAAAATGGCAATATTATTGGGATCTGCATGTGATGGCGGCGATGCGGCTTGCCCGCGGGCTAGTGCCCTTGATGCGGCAGCGTGGCGGCGGTGTCATCCTCAACAATGCGTCGATTTGTGCCGCACAGCCCTTGTGGTATGAGCCCATCTATAACATAACCAAAGCGGCACTTGTTATGCTGTCAAAAAGCATGGCAAACGAATTCATCAAGGACGGAATCAGGGTGAATGCGATCAATCCGGGTTTTGTGCTGACTCCCGACTGGATCAAAACTGCCAAACAGCTCACCGCTGACAAAGGTGGTGATTGGCAAGGTTATATTGATGGTCTTGCGAAGGAAAATGCTCCCATTGGGCGTTTTGCATCGCCCGAGGAAATTGCGGATTTCTTCGTTTTCCTGTGCTCGTCCAGAGCCAGCTATTCTGTCGGCTCGACTTACTTTGTCGATGGCGGAATGCTGAAAACAATTTAGTGAGCGCACACATTTTCAATCATGAAGCAAAGCCGCAGATATCATTCTTCCACCGATGTGGCGCGTCTTGCCGGCGTATCCCAATCGGCAGTATCGCGGGCTTTCTCTGAAGGGAAAAGCATCTCGGAAGAAACCAGCCGAAAGGTTTTTGCGGCCGCCAAGAAACTTGGCTACAGCCCGAATATTCTTCCCAGAATCCTGCTGAAACACCGTTCCGGACTTGTTGCCGTCGTCACCAGCGGCACGAGCAATCCCTTCTATGCCATGGCGCTTGAGGAGTTCACCAAGGCATTGCAGAAAACCGGCCATCAGGTCTTGCTTGTTCAGATCGACGGCGATCATGCATTGGACGGCGTGGTGCCGAAGCTGCAGAGCTATAGGGTTGATGCCATCGTGAGTGCGCTGCCGGTACTTTCAGCGGCGGCGGCCGAGGCTTTCGCGCGTATCAGGATCCCGACAATCTCTTTCAACACACCCGTCAATAATGATTGGGTCGCCTCTGTGTGTTCCGATAGCGTGAGTGGCGCAAGTGCAGTTGCAGACCTATTTGTAAAGCGTGGCGCGCGGTCATTCGCGTTTGTGACTGGCTCCTATGGAAGCTATGCCAGCAGCGAACGCTTGCGCGGATTCAAGAACCGGCTTCGCAAGCACGGTTTTTCAACTATTTCGATGGCGGGCGGGAACTATCTTTATAGCGGCGGATTTGACGCAATGCTCGAGCTCAAGGAACGCGGCCCAATGCCAGAGGCTATATTCTGCGCCAATGACTTGATGGCAATTGGTGCGTTAGATGCTCTCCGACGGTCACTCGGATTGCGTGTTCCCGAGGATGTCTTGGTCGCAGGTTTTGACGATGTGCCTGAAGCCTCCTGGAGAGCCTATAATCTGACAACCGTTGTCCAAGATGGACGGCTTATGGTCGCGGAAGCCATGACAGTCCTGGAATCCATGATGTCGTCCAGCAGTTCAGCGGGGGGAACGCTTCGCGTTGTCCCTGCCAAACTGGTGGAGCGTTCGACGACATTGAGAGCTGCTTTAGGTGAAAACCATGCTCCGGTTGCTCCCGCAAAGAAATAACGGCAAGCTTTTGCAGCTTGATCAGTCTTTCAAGAGTTCGCGGGCGATGATCGATCGCTGGATCTGGTTG
Source organism: Aestuariivirga sp. (assembly GCA_049691635.1). Lineage (GTDB taxonomy): Bacteria > Pseudomonadota > Alphaproteobacteria > Rhizobiales > Aestuariivirgaceae > Aestuariivirga. Next base: position 1,818 of record JBAVOA010000008.1, read on the forward strand.
GTTCCTTCATAAATTTGGGTGATCTTGGCGTCCCGGTAGAGGCGTTCGACCTCAAAACCACGAATGTAACCGGAACCCCCGAAAATTTGCACAGCGTTGGCCGTGTGCTGCACGGCGCAGTCCGCGGCAAAGCACTTGGCGATGGAGCAATCCATCGTTGCCGGTGCACCGGAGTCCATGACCATGGCGGCGCGGTGTACAAGAGCCCGGGCGGCCGTGATATCTTTTTTCATGTCGGCCAGTAGCCATTGCAGGCCCTGGTTTTCGGAAATAGCCTTGCCAAATTGGTGGCGGGTTTTGGCGTAGCCGACGGCAGCGTCGAGGCCCGCCTGGGCGATGCCGACGGCAAGTGCGCCGATACCGATCCGGCCTTTGTCGAGCGCACTCATCATGATATGAAAGCCGCGGTTAAGTTCGCCGAGCAGAGCGTCCGCATCGAGAGCTACATTGTCGAAATGCAACGCTCCGACGGGGGACGCGCGCTGCCCCATCTTCTTTTCCTTGATTCCCCGCGAAACGCCTTTGGCATGGAGATCGACGATGAAGACCGACATGCCGCGACGCCCGGCGGCCGGATCGGTGCGCGCGAGCACAAATCCAAGGTCCGCAACCGGAGCATTATGGATCCAGATTTTTGAACCATAAAGGAGCCAGCCTTCGCCGGTCCTGACAGCTGTTGTTTTCACTCCCGAGACATCCGACCCGGCTTCAGCTTCGGTAATACAATAGGCGACCCGCTTCCTGAAGGCGAAGATGTCCGCGAGATGTCTTTCCTTCTGACTCGCCGAGCCGTGAACCGAAAGAAGTGTGCCAATCAACTCGATCAGGCCGCACTGGTCGGCGACGGACGCGTAGCCCCGAGAAAGCTCTTCCATGACCAGGGCGTATGACAAGG
>JBAVOA010000009.1:0-1962 GCA_049691635.1 Aestuariivirga sp.
CATCTACACCCGTACCGGTGACAAGGGGGATACTGCCTTGGGCTCGGGAACCCGCGTCTCCAAGGCCCATTTGCGCATCCAGGCCTATGGCACCGTGGATGAAACCAATGCGATGCTGGGACTTGTGCGCCTCCACACCACAACGGAAATCCTGAGCAAACTCGATACCATGCTGGCGCGCATCCAGAACGAGCTTTTTGATCTCGGCGCCGATCTCTGTGTGCCTGATGCCGGAGAGAAATTGAGCTACGAGCCCTTGCGGATTTTGCCGAAGCAAGTCGACCGCCTCGAAGCAGAGGTCGACGATCTCAATCAGGATCTCACGCCACTGCGCTCCTTCGTTCTGCCCGGCGGTCACGCCGCAGCCGCACATCTGCATCTCGCCCGCACCGTATGCCGCCGCGCTGAGCGCCTGATCGTTGAGCTCAAATCGCAAGACGGCGAGCATGTGAGCGAAAGCGCGCTGACCTATATCAACCGCCTCTCCGATTTCCTGTTCGTGGCCAGCCGCTGGGTGAATGCAAAAACCTCGGGCGATATCCTCTGGGTGCCGGGAAAGACCCGGTGATGTTCGTCCCCCTCCATGACAACACACCCCTGAAGGTCATTCGCTTTCAGTTCGTGACGCTCGCCATCATTGCCGGAAACGTGGTCATCTTTCTCATGACCGGGGCCTTCCAGACCGACCAGGTTCTGGCCGACGTTGCCACGAGTTTTGGCGTTGTGCCCGCCGGTCTCGTCCAGGCCTCGTCCCAGAACATTCCTTACAGTCCGATCCCGGAACCCCTGACCTTTATCACCTACATGTTCCTCCACGCCGGTTGGTTGCACCTGATTTCCAACATGCTGTTCCTCTGGGTTTTTGCCGACAATGTCGAGGACGCCTTCGGCTATTTTGCCTTTGCCCTGTTCTACCTGTTGTGCGGCATCGGAGGGGCGCTTGCCCATGTGCTGATGTCGCCCGGTTCTGTTGCCCCGCTCATTGGCGCTTCGGGCGCCGTTTCAGGTGTGATAGGCGCCTATGTTTTGCTCTATCCCAAGGCCCGCATCTGGATCCTGTTGTTTTACCGGATACCTTTGCGCATTTCGGCCGTCTGGGTTCTCGGTGGCTGGTTCCTGCTGCAAATCTTTAGTGTCCTGACGGCTGAAAAGGGCGGCGATGTCGCGGTGGCCTGGTGGGCCCATATCGGCGGCTTTGCCGCTGGCCTTGTGATCACCTTCGTCCTGCGTTCACGCCTGCTGCTCAGGATATCCAGCTGAGGCACGGCGTCGCAACCAGACCTGCCATGTCGGTGGCAGAATTGACTCGCACTGGGGCCTTCACTAGGTTCCGCCGCAAATTGAAATGAGGGTGATGATGAAGGTTCTGGTCGCCGTAAAACGGGTCGTCGATTACAACGTGAAAATTCGCGTGCGCGCCGATGGCTCTGGCGTGGAACTGGCCAACGTCAAGATGTCCATGAACCCCTTCGATGAAATCGGCGTTGAAGAAGCCGTGCGCCTGAAAGAGGCGGGCAAAGCCACGGAAGTCGTGGCCGTCACCATTGGCCCTCAGCAGGCCCAGGAAACGCTGCGCACGGCGCTCGCCATGGGGGCCGACCGGGCCATTCTGGTGAAGAACGACGAGTATGTGGAGCCCCTGGGTGTCGCCAAGATCCTGAAGGGCGTGGTTGAGGCCGAGAAGCCCGATATTGTCATTCTTGGCAAGCAGGCCATCGACGACGACTGCAACCAGACCGGCCAGATGCTCTCAGCCCTTCTGGGCTGGGCCCAGGCCACGGCCTGTTCCAAGCTCGAACCGGGCGTCGGCGAAGCCACCATCACCCGTGAGATTGATGGCGGCCTGCAGACCCTCAAGGTCAAGATGCCATTGATCGTGACAACGGACCTGCGCCTGAACCAGCCGCGCTATGCTTCCCTCCCCAACATCATGAAGGCCAAGAAAAAGCCGCTCGAGGAAAA
>JBAVOA010000010.1:0-4704 GCA_049691635.1 Aestuariivirga sp.
GGCTGAAGCCGCATCGCTTGATGATGTCCTTACAAAGAGCGATGTGATTTTTGTGGTGGCGTCGGTCACTTCGAGCAATGGTGGTTTTCTGGGTGCGGCCGAGTTTGCCAGGATGCGCAAGGGCACAAGTTTCGTTCTGCTCAGCCGGGCAGGGGTTGTTGATTTCGAAGCCCTGATGGCTGCCGTGAAATCGGGACACATCAGGGCTGCCAGCGATGTGTATCCGGAAGAACCGTTGCCGCTCAACCATCCGGTGCGCTCTCTGGAGGGGTTCGTGCTTTCCGCGCACCGGGCCGGTGCCCTTGATGTGGCTTTCAAGCAGATGGGTCAGATGGTCTTGGATGACATGGGACTGATGATGCGGGGGTTACCACCGGTTTCCTGCAGAAGAGCCGAGCGCGAAACTGTTGGCCTCATGCGCTCGAAGCCGGTGAGCAAGAACTAGATTCGGAAACGCCGGCCGCGCGTCTCGTTTCCTTTGGCTCCGTACTGGTGTAATGGCAGCACTATGCCGCATAGCGCGAAATCACGGGTAACAGCCATTGGCAACTTCGGCACGCTGCCGTCAACCGCCATCATGTATATGGGTCATGCCGCGTTAAACGATTCCCGGTAAACCTCATCGGCGTTTCCTTCCCGAAGGTTCTGGTGTAAGGGCGGCCCCCATGCAGGATGCACCTGAAAATACCGGTCATTCCGAACCGCCGCGCTGGGGCCAGCGCGGCACGGCGGGTGCGCTGTTTGCTGGCAAGCTTGCCTTTGAACATGTCTCCTGCAGCATCGGGCCCGCGGACATCCTCAAGGACCTGAGCTTTGAATTGCCGGCGGGCGAGATTGCCTGCCTGCTTGGCCAGTCGGGCTGCGGCAAGACCACGCTGCTGCGCATTGCGGCGGGCATCCAGCGGCTCACGGCGGGCCGGGTGCTGCTCGATGACGAGGAAGTTGACGGGCCAAGCCGTTTTGTGCCGCCCGAACGGCGCAATGTGGGCCTGGTGTTCCAGGACTATGCGCTGTTTCCCCATCTCAACGTGATCGAGAATGTCGCCTTCGGCCTCAAGGCGCTGAGCCGGCGTGAGGCACTGAAGGTGGCCGAACATGCGCTGGAGCGTGTGGGGCTTGCCAGTTTCCGCCACAACTATCCCGGTTCGCTGTCGGGCGGCGAGCAGCAGCGCGTGGCCCTGGCGCGGGCCATTGTCCCGCGGCCGCAGGTGATGCTGATGGACGAGCCGTTTTCCGGCCTCGACCAGCGCCTGCGCCAAACCGTGCGCGAGGAAACCCTGGCACTGCTCAAGGAAACCCGGGCCACCTGCGTGCTGGTCACCCATGATCCGGTGGAAGCCATGGATTTTGCCGACCATATCCTGCTGATGCGGGCGGGCCGCCTGATCCAGACCGGAACCCCGGCGGAGCTGTTCAACAGTCCGGTTGACCTGCAGGTGGCGCGGTTCTTTTCCGAGGTGAATGAAATTGCGGGCCGGGTGAAGGACGGCCGCATTGAAACGCCGCTTGGCATATTTCCGGCAGGGAACCTGGTTGATGGGGCTGAGGCGGCGGTGGTCATCCGCCCCCGGGCGTTGCGCCTGGCGTGGGCGAAGGAAGGCATCGAGGGCTATGTGCTGGAGGCACGGTTCCTGGGCGACAAGAGCCGGCTTCAGGTCCAGTTCAATGGGCTTGAACAGCCGGTTTCCGCGTTGCTTAACGGCCGCGCGCCGCAAAAAGGCGAAACCGCCACCTTTCACGTTGATCACGATCACGTTTTAACCTTTACAAAGCCAGCCCCAGACATCATTTGAAATGGCGTGTGGGTTTTGTTGCAGGAGCGAAGGCTTTCTGCGATAGTGCCCGGTAAATTGAACAACAGGATTTCAGGAGTTTTGCGATGGGTTTCGGTTCGTGGTGGCACTGGGTGCTCTTGCTGGTCGTCGTGCTGGTGGTGTTTGGCGGCAAGGGCAAGGTGTCGGACCTGATGGGCGACGTGGCCAAGGGCATCAAGAGTTTCAAGAAGGGCCTGGCGGATGATCCGGCCGGCGAGGCTGCCGAAGAGGTAAAGTCGCTTGAGAAGACGGCCGAAGAAACCGTGACGGCCCCCGCCAAAAAGGTCAAGTCCTAGGACTTCCAAGAGGTTCCATGTTTGACTTCGGCGTCGGCTATTCCGAAATGTTTGTCCTTGCCCTGATCGCGGTCATCGTGATCGGGCCCAAGGACCTGCCCAAGGTGCTGCGCGCCTTTGGCCAGATGATGACCAAGATGCGCGGCATGGCGCGGGAATTCCAGGGCCATGTGGACTCGGCCATGAAGGATGCAGGGCTGGAGGACGTGAAGAAGGATCTTCAGGCGCTCAAGGTGGGCAACCCGATGACCGCCCTCAAGAACGAGATCGTTTCGCCTCCTGCCAGCAGCAAGAGCAACGACTTCGACACATATTTTGGCGCTCCGGATGAAACCCCGAAGCCATGACCAAGGAAGATATTGACGCCTCGGAAGCCCCGCTGCTGGATCACCTGATTGAGCTGCGCACGCGGCTGATCTATTGCGTGGCCGGTTTTTTCATCACGTTCCTCGTCAGCTTTTTCTTTTCGTCGCACATTCTCACGCTGCTCATCCTGCCCTTCAAATGGGGCACGGGCACCGACGTGGGCCTCATCTCCATCAAGCTGCTCGGCGTCTTCCTGGTGAAGCTGAAGATCGCCATGTTCGGCGGCATGTTCATTTCCTTCCCGCTGATTGCCACCCAGCTCTACCGCTTCGTGGCGCCCGGCCTTTACAGGAATGAGCGCCAGGCCCTGCTGCCCTATCTGATTGCCACGCCGGTCTTCTTCATGCTGGGCGCGGCCATGGTTTATTTCTTCCTGCTGCCGGTGGCCATCCACTTCTTCTACAGCCTTGCCGCCTCGACGGGCGACGCAGGCCAGGCCGCCATCCAGCTCATGCCCGATGTGGAAGCCTATCTTGATTTCGTGATGATGCTCATGCTGGCCTTCGGACTCACCTTCCAGTTGCCGGTGGTGCTCACCCTGCTGGGGCAGATCGGCGTTGTGAGTTACGACATGCTCACCAAGGGCAGGCGCTTTGCCATTGTGGGTGTCTGCGCCATTGCCGCGCTGATCACGCCGCCGGACCCCATTTCGATGATTGCCATGGCGGTGCCGCTTTTGGGGCTTTATGAAATTGCCGTTCTGGCCGTGCGATTCCTCGAGAAGCGCCGGGCCAAGGCCAAAGCCGTGAAAGATGCCGCCGATGCATGACATCAAAACCATCAGGGATAACCCGGGCGCCTTTGACCAGGGCCTGGCGCTGCGTGGCCTGCCAGCGCAATCGGGCGAGCTCCTGAAAATCGATTCCGAAAAGCGCGATCACATCCAGAAGCTTCAGGATGCCCAGGCGCGGCGCAATGCGCTGTCGAAGGAAATCGGCGACGTGATGCGGGCAGGGGACAAGGCAAAGGCCGAGACCCTGAAGGCGGAAGTCGCGGGCCTCAAGGATTTCATCACCTCGGGCGAAGAGGCCGAGCGCCTGCTCACGGCAAAGCTCAATGAGGCGCTTGCCGTCATCCCGAATATTCCCATGGCGGATGTGCCGAAGGGCAAGGACGAGCACGACAACAGGGAACTGCACAGCTGGGGCACCAAGCCCACCTTCAAGTTCGAGCCGCGCCAGCATTTTGATATTGGTGAATGGCTGGGCCTGATGGATTTTGAAACGGCGGCCAAGCTTTCGGGTGCGCGCTTTGTCATCCTCAAGGGCCAGCTTGCCAAACTCGAGCGGGGGCTGGCGCAGTTCATGGTTGATCTGCATACGGAGCATCACGGCTACACCGAAATCTATGCGCCCTACATGCTGCGCGATGAAGCCATGTTCGGCGTGGGCCAGCTGCCAAAGTTCAAGGAAGACCTGTTCCAGACCACCTCCGGCCACTGGCTGATCCCCACGGCGGAAGCCTCGCTCACCAATCTGGTGCGCGAGCGCGTGGTGGATGAGAAGGAACTGCCGATCCGCATGACCGCCTATACACCATGCTTCCGCGCCGAAGCAGGCGCTGCGGGCAAGGATACGCGCGGCATGATCCGCCAGCACCAGTTCTCGAAGGTTGAACTTGTGTCCATCGTTGCACCGGAGCAAGCCGAGGCCGAACACACGCGGATGCTGAATTGCGCCGAGGAAGTGTTGAAGCGCCTGAACCTCGCCTTCCGCACCATCGTCTTGTGCACGGGCGATATGGGTTTTGGCAGCCGCAAAACCTACGACATTGAAGTGTGGCTGCCGGGGCAGAACGCCTATCGTGAAATTTCCTCCTGCTCGCAGTTCGGCGAGTTCCAGGCCCGGCGCATGGAGGCGCGCTTCAAGCCCGCCGACGGCAAGGGCCCGCGCTATGTGAATACGCTGAACGGTTCAGGCCTCGCCGTGGGCCGCACCATGGTTGCCATTCTGGAGAACTACCAGAATGATAATGGCAGCGTGACCATTCCCGAAGTGCTGCGGCCTTACATGGGTGGAGCGGAACGGATTACGCGGGGGTAGCGTGGCCTCTCCACCTATTGACCCCAAACGCAAGCTTGCGATACTGGGGCGAAGTGTTTGCTGAGGAGTAACAGTCATGCCCAATACCGTTCGACTGCACCGTGTTCTGACTACAAAGCCTGAAAAGGTCTACCGTGCCTTCATCGAGGCGGACGCGCTGGCGAAGTGGCTGCCGCCCAACGGCTT
>JBAVOA010000011.1:0-7730 GCA_049691635.1 Aestuariivirga sp.
CATAAGAAGAGACTAGCGCGAAATACCCATTGCTCGTCAAGATAAGTATTTCCGGGCTTTGGGTTAAAAGCGACATTTCATGTACAGATCGTGGCCCCTCGCTTATAGTCATACAAAACAGCCAAGAGGAACGCCATGAAGCCTGTAAAATGGGGAATTATATCGACCGCCAATATCGGCATGGAAAAGGTCATTCCGGGCATGATGAAAAGCCCCGATATTGAGATCGTCGCCATCGCCTCGCGCAAGCTCAAATCCGCCCAGGCCGCAGCCGCCAAACTCGGCATCGCCCGCGCCTATGGCTCTTATGAAGCGATGCTCGCGGACCCCGAAATCGAAGCGGTCTACAATCCCCTGCCAAACCACCTGCATGTGCCGTTAACCCTCGCCGCCGCCAAGGCTGGCAAGCATGTACTCTGCGAAAAGCCCATGGCCATGACAGCCAGGGAAGCCGTCAAACTCCGCAAGGTTGCGAAGGGACTTTATGTGGCCGAAGCCTTCATGGTGCGCCACAGCCTCCAGTGGCTGGCGGCGCGCGCCCATGTGAAGAAGGGTGACATCGGCGACCTGCGCGCCATGCAGGTTTACTTCACCTATTTCAACCGCGATCCCAGGAACGTCCGCAACATGGCCGACATCGGCGGCGGCGGACTCTACGACATCGGCTGCTATCCCATCACCGTGTCACGCTTCATGTTCGGCGCCGAGCCCAGGCGCGTGATTGCAACATTCGACTGGGACCCCAAATTCAAGACCGACCGTGCCGCCGGCGGTCTCGCCGATTTCGGCAATGGCCGCCATCTGAGCTTTACCATCTCAACCCAGCTCGCCCCCTGGCAGCGCGCCCAGATCGGCGGCACCAAGGGCCGCATCGAAATTGAAATTCCCTTCAATGCGCCGCCCGACAAGCCAAATCGCTATTTCATGCAGGGCATGCAGATGAACGAGGGCCAATGGTTTGATCTCCCCGTGTCCGATCAGTACCAGTTGCAGGCGGAAGCCTTCGGCCGGATCATCCGCAAGCAGGAGAAAGCCGTCTGGGGCATCGAGGACGCCATCCAGAACATGAAAATCATCGACGCCTTTTTCCGCTCGGAAAAAAGCGGCAAGTGGGAGAAGCCGTAAGGCCAATCGTCTTGTGCCGGTTCCGTCAAAAAGTTATCGTGATGAAGTGCCAAGACTCCAAATTCTCTCCATGGTCGGGCTTGACCCGACCACCCAGACTTCAGAGAGACTCATAAAGATCATCCCAATTTGGATTGAACCTCTCTATCAGTTCCAGCTTCCACTTGCGAAGCCACCGCTTGAGTGAAGTTTCGCGCTGGATTGCATCTGCCACCATGTCATAGGTCTCGTACCAAACGAGGTGCGTGACGGCGTATTTCTTCGTGAAAGCCGATCCCGTGCCGCTGCGGTGTGCGAAAACCCGTGCCGGTAAGTCGGTCGTCACACCGATGTAGAGCGTTCCATTCCTTTTGCTCGCAAGAATGTAAACATGACCCTGAGGCATGGGTTTATGTTGCTAAGTCTGGGTGGTCGGGTCAAGCCCGACCATGGAGAGATTTTTGAGCCTTGAACACAGAATGCACCAAAACGAAATGTCTCGGCGTGCTGTGTCCTAATCCCACAGCCTGGCCGCGCCGCGCACGCCGCTTTTTTCTCCGTGGCTCGCCCGCACCACCTTGGCCGCCGCCGTGCCTGAAAAACTGTAGCGTGAAATCAGCGGCGGAAGTTGCTCCACCAGCTCCGGCAGCTCATTGAGCCCGCCGCCGATCACAAACACATCGGGGTCCACAACACTGGCGATATTGGCCACCACCCGGGCAAAGCGGTCCTGCAGCCGCAGCAGCGAGGCTTGCGCCTTCGCATCGCCGCTCCGCGCCCGCGCAACAATCTCCTTGCCGGAAAGGTTTTCTCCGGTCACCCGCAGATGATCGTGCTGCAGGCCCGTGCCGGACACATATTGTTCGGCGCATCCGGTCTTGCCGCAAAAGCACGGCAGCATCGGCCACTCGCTTTCGTTTGGCCTTGGCAGCGCCGTATGGCCGAACTCGCCGGCTTCCCCATTGGCCCCCACAACCAGCTTGCCATTCACCACCAGGCCGCCGCCAAGCGCCGTTCCGATCGTGAAGAACGCGACGACGGAATACCCCTTGCCCGCCCCGTCGATGGCTTCCGAGAGAGCAAAGCAATTGGCGTCATTTTCCATTTTCACGGGCCGCCCGATAGCCGCTTCGAGGTCGCGCTGAAAAGGTTGGCCATTGCAGAACTGCAGGTTTGAATTGCGCCAGATCTGCGCCGTGCGCGAATTGGAACCGGGTGATCCGATGCCGACACTGCCTTCGCCCGCCTCATGCACCAGGCCGGCAATGGCCGAGATCACCGTGTCATAGGTCTTGGGCGTTGCCACGCGCTTCTCGAACAGCGTTTCGCCCGTGGCGGAAAGCGCTATGGCATCAATCTTCGTGCCGCCAAGGTCAATGCCGATGCGGCGGCTCATGTCCGGTTGTAAACATCATCATAGCGGATGATGTCATCCTCACCGAGATAGTCGCCGAATTGCACTTCGATGATTTCCACCATCCCGGTGCTGAGATTTTCCAGCCGGTGTTTCTCGCCTTGCGGGATGTCGATATGCTGTGAGCGTTGCAGGTCAGTGACACGGATGCCAACCGTAACCGTTGCCGTTCCCGTCACCACGGTCCAGTGTTCGCCCCGGTGCTTGTGGCTTTGCAGCGAAAGCCTGCCGCCCGGCGTGACCGCAATGCGTTTCACCTTGAAACCAGCCCCCTCATCAAGAACATAAAAGGATCCCCAGGGCCGTGTCTCACTGTACATTCTGAATTCCTTTCAAGGCGCCATAGAGCGCGCGGAAATCTCCTAGCCGATCCGCATAGGCTTTGGAAAGTTTTTGATCAGGCTCCAGATGCAGACGCGCCTTCGGCTTGCTGCATAGGGCGCTAGCTGATTCACCAGTCACCGCCAGCCGCGCCAGCCGCGCCGCGCCAAAGGCCGCCCCCACCTCTGCACCTTTGCAAATGGTGATCCGGCGGTTGAGGGCATTGGCCACCAGTTGCATCCAGAACACGCTGCGCGTGCCGCCGCCCACCACCAGCAGTTCTGAAACCCGCGTGCCGCCTTGTTCCATCACGTCCTGGCAATCCGCCAGCGAAAAGGCCACGCCCTCCAGCACCGCCAGCGCCAGTTCCTCAGGGCTCGTCCCCGCCGAGAGGCCGTGAAACGCCGCCCTGGCCCGTGGATCATCATGCGGCGTGCGTTCGCCGTTGAGATAGGGCAGGAACAGGATGTGGCCCATGCCCCGGTATCGCCGCTGTGTCCGTTGCAGCAGGCCCTGGACATTTCCCTCGCCCAGGATACTGGCAAGCCAGGTGAGCGGGCTCGCCCCGTTGAGCATGGCCGCCACCTGATACCAGAGATCGGGCAGGCCATGGCACAGGGCATGGATCATTTGCGCGGGGCGCGGGCGAAACTGGTCAGAGGTCACAAAATACTGGGCCGACGTGCCAAGTGAAATGAAACCATCGCCGCCATGGATAGCGCCGATGCCGATGGCCGAGGCTGCCGCATCGCCCGCACCCGTTGCAATGGGAAGTCCGGCTGGCACTCCCAGAAGTTTTGCGGCAGCTTTCGACAAGCTTGACGATGCGACCGGTCCCTCGCTCACTGTGGGGAGATTTTCAATCTTCAGTCCCACCGCGTCAACCAGTTCCCTGGACCACACCCTGCGCCCCACATCAAACAGCAGCATGGCCGAGGCGTCGCAAGGGTCCGTGATGAAATCACCGCTCATCTTGAAGCGCAGGAAATCCTTGGGGGCAAGCAGCATGGCGATGTTCCGGAAGATCTCCGGTTCATGGGCCTGGAGCCAAAGAATTTTTGGCGCCGTGAAGCCGGCCATGGCGCGGACCCCCGCCAGTTGGCCGATATCGGGAAAGGTCCGGTTGAGTTGTGCGGCCTCCGCCCACGAGCGCCCGTCGTTCCACAGGATGGCCGGACGCAGAACCTCGCCCGCGCCGTCCAGCACCACCGCGCCGTGCATCTGGCCCGAAAGCCCGATGGACGATATCCGTGCCCATAGCTCCGGATGCTTGGTTCGCAGGATCCGGCAGGCCTTTTGCAGGCTGGACCACCAGTCCGCCGGTGCCTGTTCGGACCACAGGGACTTTGCCCGCGAGATTGCCAGTGCCACCTCGGAAAGCCCCACAACCCGCTGTTTATGGTCGGTAATTATGCATTTGAGGGCAGTGGTGCCGAGGTCTATGCCAAGATAGGTGGACGTGACAGAAGCCATGATCACCATATAAATAGGTCGCTTTGGCGCTTGTCCACAGGGCAATTGACGGGAAAGCCCGGCCCCGTTATAAGCCGCCCATCTCAATTGACCGGGAATGCTGGGCTATTGGCACGTTGCTGATAGCTTTTATGTTATTCCGGCGTGGTTGACCCGTTTTAAACATCAGGAAAGTTCAATGGCCAATACAAAATCGGCAAAGAAGGCAACGCGCGTTTCGGCGCGCCGTGCGGCAGTCAACAAGAACCGGACCAGCCGGGTTCGCAGTTCGCTCCGCAAGGTGGAAGAAGCAATTGTTTCCGGCAACAAGGAAGCCGCAGTTGTGGCGATGAAGGTTGCGGAGCCGGAATTGATGCGCGGCGCCCAGAAGGGCATTCTTCACAAGAATACAGCCTCGCGCAAGATTTCGCGCCTCACCAGCCGTATCAGGGCCCTGTTTGCCTGAAAGTTATCCACATAACATATTGAAAACGCGCCGGGATTATCTCCGGCGCGTTTTTTTTGTCAGATGACGGACGGAATTTGGCAAAGTTAATGTAAATATTTCAACATCTTGGCAAATAAGTGGGGTCTTTGCGCATTTACGGCCCCCCGCTGCGCCCCGGACGCCTCCCCGTTCATCGCGGTCTGCAGTCCTTTAGACTATTATACCGCACTGTAAATCGGCCTGATTCATAAAGTCACATCAGGCAGTTAGCAAAAGTCAACATTCTTTGCAGAAAAGCCCGGGTTTCGCACGTCCGCTCCGTGTACGGAACAATTCCGGATTCATCTTGCAGTGTGTCACCTCGCCTTTGTAGGTTCCGCCTTAACGCTGCTGATGGATGGCCTGGAAGCAGCGGCAGATAACACCAAAGGGATGCGTGTAATGAAATGTCAGATTGTGGGGAAAGTTTCTGACACGGAGTTAATTTGGGCGTTTAGGGGCGGGTAGGTTCTCCAAGTTGTAGGTTTGAGGCGTCGCACAGGCGTGGATTGTTCTTTTTGACAGGAACGATGCCGGTTTTTTTTGTCTGGAGCGTCAATAAATTTTGAGTTGAAACAATGCAACGAGAGAGTGCATACAAAAATGACTGACTTAACAGTTGACCTGAAACAGAAATGGCAACGCGTTGCACAAAGACTGCGCGCCGAATTGGGGGACGATCTTTTCACTAGCTGGTTTGGCCGCATGGATGCCGAAGAGCTCAGCAACCTGAGGCTCTGCGTGTCGGTTCCAACCCGCTTTCTGAAAAGCTGGATTGAAAACCACTATGTGGTCAAGCTGCAGAAGATTGCCGAAACGGAATTTGGCCGGCTTGATTCCGTGCTGGTGCGGGTGCGTGGCCAGGTCATGGCGCCGCGCCCCGTCGAGGTTGCCGAACGGCAGGTCGAAAAATCACGGATGTCATTTGAGGAGCAGCGCCCAGGCACGCCGTCGAATGCAAATTTCCTGAACCAGGGCGAACGCAATACGGCGCTCGATTCCGCCCAGACCTTTGACAGCTTTGTGGTGGGAACCTCCAATCAACTGGCCCATGCGGCGGCCTGCCGGGTGAGCGACGCCAGTCACGGTGCGCCCGTCACCTTCAATCCCCTGTTCATTCATTCCGCCGCGGGCCTTGGCAAAACCCATCTGCTCAATGCCATCGGCCACCGCATCCGCGATGTCCATCCCGAGCGCAAGGTGCTGTTCCTCACCGCCGAGCGCTTCATGTACAGTTTCATCCAGGCGCTGCGCCAGCGCGACACGCTGTCCTTCAAGGACCAGTTCCAGTCCGTTGATGTGCTCCTGATCGACGACTTCCAGTTCCTGCAGGGCAAGACCATGCAGCAGGAATTCTGCCACACCTTCAATTCCCTGGTGGATTCGAGGCGCCAGGTGATCGTGGCGGCGGATGTACCGCCGTCACAGCTTGACACCATCGACCAGCGCATGCGCTCCAGGCTCATGGGCGGCCTGGTCATTGATATCGAACTGCCCGATCTCGACCTGCGCCGCAAAATCGTGCTGGGCCGCTATGTCCAGATGAACAGCCGCGATCATTCGGTGATGATCCCCGACGAAGTCCTGGAATTCGTGGCCAACCGCATCACCGGCGGTGGCCGCGAGCTTGAAGGCGCCTTGAACCGCCTGGTGGCCTACCAGCAGTTCAACAAGGCCCCGATCACCCTCGATCTCGCCTCCATGGTGCTGCGCGACATGTCGGCCAATCCGGACCAGTGCCGGATCAAGATTGACGACATTCTCAAAATCGTCGGCCGCCATTTCAATGTGGCGCGCACCGATCTTCTCTCGCCGCGCCGGGCCCGCTCCATCGTCGTGCCCCGCCAGGTCGGCATGTATCTCGCCAAGAAGATGACCTCGCGCTCGCTCCCGGAAATCGGCCGCAGGTTTGGCGGCAGGGATCATTCCACCGTGCTCCATGCGGTGCGCAAGATCGACGATCAGATCAAGACGGATGACAGGCTGGCCCGGGAAGTGGCGCTGCTGATCCGTTTGGTCGAACAGCAGTAGTTTATCCACAAGGGAAGCCTTGAATGCCGGAAGCTTTCGGGCCATTGTCCACGGCCCACAAGGGGTTCTAGGACAGGGGTATTTCCGTTATGCGTGTGACGATTGAACGATCTTCATTTCTCAGGGCGCTCAATCATGTGCAAAGTGTGGTGGAGCGACGCAACACCATTCCGATCCTCTCCAACGTTCTCCTCCAGGCGGCGGGCGCCAGCCTGCGCCTCACCGCCACCGATCTTGATATCGAGATTGTCGAAATGGTCAGCGCCGAAGTGGGCCGCGAGGGAGCGGCAACGGTTCCAGCCCACATGCTTTACGACATCGTGCGGAAACTCCCCGAAGGGGCCCAGCTTGAAATTGACCAGGGCCCCGATGCGGGCCGCGTCTCGGTCTTTGCCGGCAAGTCGCGCTTTGCCCTGCAGGCCCTGCCGCCCGAGGATTTTCCCGATCTTGCCAGCGGCGAACTGTCCAATAGCTTTTCGCTGGCCGCCTCCGACCTCAAGGGCCTCATCGAGAAAACCCGCTTTGCCATTTCCACCGAAGAGACCCGCTATTATCTGAACGGCATCTACCTGCACGAAGTGGCAGCGGGATCGCTGCTCCGCGCCGTGGCAACCGATGGCCACAGGCTGGCCCAGGCCCAGGTGGCGCTGCCCCCGGGCGCCAAGGGCATGCCCGGCATCATCATTCCGCGCAAGACCGTGCTCGACGTGGTGAAGCTGCTTGAGGGCGAGGAGGGCGAGGTTGAAATCGCCCTGTCGTCGTCCAAGATCCGCTTCACCGTCGGCAATCTGGTGCTCACCTCGAAGCTCATCGACGGCACCTTCCCGGATTATGAGCGGGTCATCCCGCGCAACAATGACAAGGTGCTCGACGTCGACACCAAGACCTTCTCCGATGCGGTGGACCGCGTCTCCACCATTT
>JBAVOA010000012.1:0-5058 GCA_049691635.1 Aestuariivirga sp.
CGTGCCCGGTGCATTCACGCCCACTTGCAGCAGGAATCATCTGCCCGGCTTTCTGAACAATATTGATGCCATCAAGGCCAAGGGCGTAGATTCAATCGTCTGTGTGACGGTGAATGACGTCTACGTCGTCAATGCGTGGGCCAAGCAAACGGGCGCTGAAGGAAAGATTATGATGCTGGCCGATGACAATGGCGTATTCACCAAGGCTGTGGGAATGAACAGGTTCTTTCCCGATTCTGGAATGGGTGAACGCTCGCGCCGTTACTCGATGATAGTCGACAATGGTGTGGTTCATCAATTGAATGTTGAAGACAAGCCGGGTGTAAATGTTTCCGGCGCGGATACGATCCTGGAACAGCTATAACTTAACGCTTGAACGGGGCCATCCCCGCCCGGGCCAGTTCATCGGCCCGTTCATTCTCCGCATGCCCCGCATGGCCCTTGACCCAATGCCATGAAATTTCGTGCGTGGCGATGGCCGCGTCCAGACGCTGCCACAGCTCAACATTCTTCACCGGCTTCTTGTCGGCGGTTTTCCAGCCGTTGCGCTTCCAGCCGTGGATCCATTTGGTAATGCCGTCTTTGACGTAGGCCGAGTCCACATGCATCTCCACCTTGCACGCGCGCTTGAGACTTTCCAGCGCCATGATGGCCCCCGTAAGCTCCATGCGGTTGTTGGTGGTTTCCTTTTCGCCGCCGGAAAGTTCTTTGCGCGTTCCGTTGAAGGCGAGTATGGCACCCCAGCCGCCAGGCCCGGGATTTCCCGAGCACGCGCCATCCGTATGGACAATGACCTTGTTCGCCGTCATGAGGCGGCAGCGGCGGCGCGCAGTTCGCGCGGCAATTTGAACGACACGTTTTCTTCCCGCAGCACAACGTTCTCCACCGTCACATCATAGTGCGCCCGGAACGCATTGATGATTTCATTCACCAGAATTTCAGGAGCCGAAGCTCCCGCCGTAATGCCGAGCCTTTGAAGGTTTTGCAGTTCTGCCCAATTCAAATCCGCAGCCCGTTGCACCAGCAGGGCCCGCGCACAGCCATTCTTTTCTCCCACTTCGACCAGGCGTCTTGAATTGGAGGAATTGGGCGCGCCCACCACCAGCAAAAGATCAATTCTGTCTGCAATGGATTTCACTGCTTCCTGCCGGTTCGTGGTGGCATAGCAGATGTCTTCGCGGAGCGGCCCCCGGATCGCCGGAAAGCGCCGCTGCAGGACGGCAATGATATCGCGCGTATCATCAACCGAAAGGGTCGTCTGCGTAACATAAGCCAGCTTGTCCGGATCCTTGACTACCAGCGCTTCCGCATCCGCCACCGTCTCGATGAGGGTAATAGCGCCCTTGGGCAATTGCCCCATGGTGCCGATCACTTCCGGATGGTGCCTGTGGCCGATCAGGATGATTTCCAGGCCTTCCCCGTGGTGGCGCTGGGCCTCCATGTGAACCTTGGTCACCAGCGGGCAGGTGGCGTCAATCTGGAACAGCTTGCGGGCACTTGCCGCCTCGGGAACCGCCTTGGGAACGCCATGGGCCGAGAAAATCACCGGCCTGTCGCCCGCCGGAATCTCGTCGAGCTCATCCACAAAAATGGCCCCCTTGGCCTTCAGGTCATCGACCACATATTTGTTGTGGACAATCTCATGGCGCACATAAACCGGCGCGCCGTAAAGTTCGAGCGCCCGCTCCACAATATCAATGGCCCGCACCACCCCGGCGCAGAATCCCCGCGGTGCCGCCAACAGAACAGTAAGGGCAGGCTTCGTCATGGCGCCTACATGCGAGGGGCCGTGGGCATTGTCAAGAAAGCTGTGCGCCCCTTGCCTTTTGCGGGCCTTCCTTCTAGCTTCCTCTGAGTTCGCGTAAAACGCCAAGCGGGAGAGACCGGGGGAGGCCCCGGCGCCGAAGGAGCAACCGCCCCGGAAACTCTCAGGCAAAAGGACCGCCGCGTTTTGGAACTCTGGAGAGCAGGGGTGTTTCACCCCTCACCGTAGGAGCAAGTCTGGCCGTGTCGGAGTGACGGTTCGGACGAAAACTCTCAGGTTCTCTGACAGAGGGGGCAGGCCATGCGCAAGCTTTGCGTTGGGCCTGTCGTCAATTGTCAGGAGTTCCGATGAACGAAACCGCCCTCAAACGCACAATCCTTTACGATGAGCACGCCGCTCTCGGCGCCAAGCTTGTGCCCTTCGCCGGCTACGAAATGCCCGTGCAATATCCAACAGGCATTCTCACTGAGCATAACTGGACCAGAACCAGCGCAGGCCTCTTTGACGTGTCCCACATGGGCCAGGCCTTTCTTGTCGGCCCCGATCACGCGACAACCGCCGCCGCCATGGAAAAACTGGTTCCCACCGACATCGCCAGCCTCAAGCCCCATCAAATCCGCTATTCGCAGTTCCTGAATCCCGAAGGCGGTATTCTCGATGATCTCATGATCACCCGCTCGGCTTACGCGGGCTATGACGGCTGGCTCTATCTCGTTTGCAATGCCTCGCGCAAGGAAGAGGATTTTGCCCATATTGAAAAAAACCTTCCGGCCAATGTGAAGCTCCAGCGCGGTGCCGATATGGCGCTCATCGCCCTGCAGGGACCAAAGGCGGTTGACGTGCTGGCAAAACTTGCACCCGCCGTCCGGGACATCCCCTTCATGACTTATGGAGCGGTGACGCTTGAAGGCATTCAGGCCCACGTCTCGCGCTCCGGCTATACCGGCGAGGATGGCTTTGAGATTTCGATCTCCGACAAGGACGCACCTCGTCTCTGGCAACTCCTGCTTGCCAATCCGGATGTAAAGCCTATCGGCCTCGGCGCACGTGATTCACTCCGCCTTGAAGCGGGCCTCTGCCTCTATGGCCATGACATCGATGAAACCACCAGCCCGGTTGAGGCCGATCTTCTCTGGTCAATCCAGAAACGCCGCCGCACCGAAGGCGGCTTTATCGGCGCAGAACGGGTCTTGAAGGAAATCGCCAACGGTCCCGCCCGCAAACGGGTGGGTATCAAGCCCGAAGGCCGCCCGCCCGCCCGCGAGGGAACCATTGTCACCGATATGGTGGGCCGTCCGGTTGGCGCCATCACCTCGGGTGGCTTCGGGCCCACCGCCAACGGCCCCGTGGCCATGGGCTATGTTGAAACATCATTCGCCAAGCCGGGTACCGCAATCCAGCTTATCGTCCGCGACAAGCCCATGCCCGCGCAAGTGATCACCCTGCCATTCGTCCCCCATAATTATAAACGCTGAGGAGCAAAAAATGTCCGTCAAGTTTTCGAAAGATCATGAGTGGGTGAGCGTTACTGGAGACGTTGCCACCATCGGCATCACCAACCACGCCCAGGAACAATTGGGCGACGTGGTGTTTGTTGAATTGCCCGCCGTCGGCAAAAAGGTTTCCAAGGGCGGTGACGCCGCCGTCGTCGAAAGTGTGAAAGCCGCCAGCGAAGTCTATGCGCCGGTCACCGGCGAAGTCGTTGGCGTGAACAAGGAGCTTGAAGGTGATCCCGCTCTCGTCAATCGCGGCGCCGAAGGCGACGGCTGGTTCATGAAGGTGAAGATGTCCAATCCTGCCGAGCTGACCGAGCTCTTGGACAAAGCCGCCTACGACAAATTCGTTGCCAGTCTCTGAGGAGCGCCCCCTGATGTCCCGTGCCAGCCTTGCCGAACTCGAACCCGGCGCCAATTTCATCCGCCGCCATATTGGCCCAAGTGAAACCGAAACTGCGGACATGCTGCGTGAAGTGGGTGCCAGGTCGCTCGAAGACTTCATCGCCAAGGTGGTTCCAGAGAACATCCGCAGTGCAAGGCCGCTCGAATTGCCAAAGGCCAAGGCGGAGCGCACGGCGCTGTCCTACCTGCGCAAGATGGCGGACCGCAATGAAGTGTTCACCTCAATGATCGGCATGGGCTACTACGGCACGGTCACGCCGAAAGTCATCCTGCGCAATGTGCTTGAGAACCCGGGCTGGTACACCGCCTACACGCCCTATCAGGCCGAAGTGAGCCAGGGCCGCCTTGAAGCGCTGCTCAATTTTCAGCAGGTGATCGTCGATCTCACCGGCCTGGAACTCGCCAATGCCTCGCTGCTTGATGAAGCAACCGCCGCCGCCGAAGCCATGGCCATGGCCAAGCGTCTGGTCAAGACAACCGCTAATACTTTCTTCGTTGACCGCGATACCCATCCGCAAACCATCGGCGTCATCCAGACCCGGGCCCGCGCCTTTGGCTATGATGTCATTATCGGCGACCCCACGAAGGACTTGAAGCCGGAAACCGTGTTTGCTGCGCTTCTGTCCTACCCCGGCTCGTCCGGTGAAGTGCGCGACTATCGCGGCGTGATCGGCAAGCTCCACGGAGCAGGCGCCATGGCCATCATGGCAACCGATCTGCTGGCCCTTGCCTTGCTCACCCCGCCCGGTGAATTGGGTGCCGACATCGCCGTGGGTTCGGCCCAGCGCTTTGGTGTGCCCATGGGCTATGGCGGGCCCCATGCCGCCTTCTTTGCCACCCGCGATGAATTCAAGCGCGCCATGCCGGGCCGCATCA
This sequence comes from Aestuariivirga sp., assembly GCA_049691635.1. GTDB lineage: Bacteria > Pseudomonadota > Alphaproteobacteria > Rhizobiales > Aestuariivirgaceae > Aestuariivirga. The sequence continues at coordinate 4,540 of JBAVOA010000012.1, forward strand.
TCGGCGTGTCCATCGATGCCGAGGGCCACCGGGCGCTCCGCATGGCCATGCAGACCCGCGAGCAGCATATCCGCCGCGAAAAGGCCACGAGCAACATCTGCACCGCCCAGGTGCTGCTTTCCATCATCGCCTCGATGTTTGCCGTCTACAATGGCCCCGAAGGCATCCGGAAGATGGCGGCGCGCACCCACCGCTTCGCCGAAATCTTCAGCGCTGCCGTCACCTCCTTTGGCTATGAAGTCACCACCAAGTCCTTCTTCGATACGGTGACCATCCATGCCCCGGGCCGTGCCTATTCCCTGTTTGCCCGTGCCAAGGAAAAGCGCATAAACCTGCGCTATGTCGATGCCGATCATCTCGGCATCAGCTTTGACCAGTCCACCCGCCGCGAGGAATTGGCCCGCCTGCTCAGCGTCTTCAAAACCGATGCGGCGGAACGCGTGAACATTGATGCGCTCGACAGGGACGTGAAGGAGACCATTCCAAAATCCCTGGCCAGAACCTCGAGCTACCTCACCC
>JBAVOA010000013.1:0-11712 GCA_049691635.1 Aestuariivirga sp.
TCATAGGCCAGTTCGGCGAATTTCTGGCGGAGGTCCTCGGCGGTAAACACAGGCGTATGAAAATCCATGCGCAGGCTTTGCTCATTGAGACCCAGATCCGCGCCATCGGGATCAATGGCGAGAATGCGCCAGGGTCCAGGCTGGCCCCCAAGGATCTTTGTTGCATAGAGATGAATCGCTTCATCATGATCCTGGTTCATATGCGCAATTGCGGAGGTTTCCAGCGTCTCCATTTCGCCCACGGGCGGAAACACCTCGTCCGGCACCAGCGTTTCAATGCGGCCAAAACCGGCAACGCCGTGGATGCTGGTGGGCCGCAAGCGCCAAAACGAGAAATCCGGAAAGTCGGCATAGGGCGCCGCCTGCGGATGCCGCGCCAGATAGCGGCGGCGAAGACTTGCGTCATCAACCTGTTCAAAGCGTCCCAGTACCGTGACCCGTGGTCCCACCAGGGCATCGCCCTTCTCTGGAACCTCCACCACCAGCACGCTGGCGCGGGTATCAATTTCCAGATTTTGGGTATGCCAGGCCAGCCGTGAGATCAGAATGAGAGGCCAGCCCGCCGCATCCGTGGCAATATTGGCCAGCGACCCATAGGGCGTCCCGTCCACCATACTCAAGGTGGAGAGTGAACAAGTTCGCGCCCGCCTGAGCAGTTGACGCATAGATGTTCCAGAAAATGTATATTTATCAGTCATTTAAATAGAATCCAATAGAGGCGAAGCAGTCCGTCTTTGCGGTTTGCCACAATTTGTTCTAGTTTCATACTTAGAGGCGGCCGACAGGAACAACAACGGATGAACAAGAAAATGGCAATGATTGCATTGGTCGATGACGATCGCAATATTCTAACCTCAGTGGGCATGGCGCTCGAAGCCGAGGGCTATTCTGTTCAGAAGTACAATGACGGTGCCGCAGCCCTGCAGGGCCTGCAGGACCAGCCGCCGGACATGGCCATCTTTGATATCAAGATGCCCCGGATGGATGGCATGGAGCTGCTCCGCCGCATCCGCCAGAAGACCGACCTGCCGGTCATTTTCCTCACCTCCAAGGATGATGAGATCGATGAGCTCTTCGGCCTGAAGATGGGGGCCGATGATTTCATCAAGAAGCCTTTTTCCCAGCGCCTGCTGGTTGAACGGGTAAAAGCGGTCCTGCGCCGCGCCGGTGCTCGCGATGGCACGGCCCCGCCAACCGATGCGGCCAAGGTGATCGAGCGTGGCAAACTCGCCATGGACCCGGACCGCCATTCCTGCACCTGGGACAGCAAGCCCGTCACCCTGACGGTGACCGAATTTCTCATTCTGCAGTCACTTGCCCTGCGGCCGGGCATTGTGAAAAGCCGCGATGCCCTGATGGACGCGGCCTATGACGATCAGGTCTATGTGGACGACCGCACTATCGACAGCCACATAAAGCGCCTGCGCAAGAAATTCAATCAGGTGGACGAAGCCTTTGATGGTATTGAAACCCTCTATGGTGTTGGCTATCGTTTCAAGGAACAATAGAATTTCCTCCCCTATGAGGGTGCGAAATGCTCGATAAGACTGCGGCGCCTGAGACACTTGAACGCCACGAAAGCGACGAGGGCCAGGAGTTAGAGAGTTTCGATTATCCCATCGAAGCCCATCGCAGCTTCCTGCACCGCATGGCGCCCCAGAGACTGACCAGCCGCATCGTGCTGTTCAATCTTATTGGTCTCATTATTCTGGTGGCCGGCATTCTCTATTTCAACCAGTTCCGCCAAGGGTTGATCGACGCGCGCGTGCAGAGCCTGACCACCCAGGCCCAGATCATTGCCGCTGCCGTTGCCGGATCGGCCACGGCCGACACGGGTTCCATCGTCATCAATCCGGATTCGCTGGATGATACAACCGATGCCGCATCGCCGGACAACCAACTCGACAATCTTGATTTTCCAATCAATCCGGAAACTACCGGCCCTGTGTTGCGGCGCCTGCTGGCAAACTCAACCATCCGCGCACGGATTATTGATCCCGATGGCAACCTGGTGGTTGATAGCAGGTTCCTCTATGGCGGCGGCGACATTGTCCAGTCTGAACTTCCTCTCAATGATGCGGTCGCGCCCAACGTGCTTGTCAGATGGTGGAACAAGTGCTTTGACTGGTTCTTTGCCTATGACTACCCGTTGCAAAAAGAATACAGCCTCGACAACGGCAAGGATTTTCCGGAAGTGGCCGCTGCCCTCAATGGCGCGGTCGTCAGCGTTGTCCGCCTTGATGAAAAACGTGACATTATCGTTTTGGTTTCCGTTCCGGTGCAACGGTTCAGGGCGGTGCTTGGCGCCCTCGTGCTTTCAACCTCGGGCGGCGAAATCGACAACGTCCTGCGCGCCGAGCGCCGCATTGTTCTGCTCACGTTCGGATTTGTGGCCCTGGTGACAATTCTCCTCTCGGTGTTCCTGGCGGGCACCATTGCTGAGCCCATCCGCCGCCTTGCTGCCTCCGCCGAGCGTGTGCGCCGTGGTATCAACAAGCGCGTGGAGATCCCTGATTTTACCGCAAGGCGTGATGAGATCGGCCATCTCTCGGGCGCGCTGCGTGACATGACGAGTGCCCTCTATAACCGCATTGATGCCATTGAGGCTTTCGCCGCCGATGTCAGCCACGAACTCAAGAATCCGCTGACATCGCTGCGCAGCGCTGTGGAAACCCTTGCCATGGTGAAAACTGACGAGCAGCGCGCGCGGTTGGTCGAAATCGTGAAACACGATGTGCGCCGCCTCGACCGCCTCATCACCGATATTTCCGATGCCTCGCGCCTCGATGCGGAATTGGCCCGGGCCGAAACAAACCCGGTGGATGTCGCAAGGTTGCTGGGGGCGATCACTACCCTGGCAAATGAAACCCGGAAAGAACAGCAGGCGGAAATTGTCCTGCAAGTCTTGCCCGCCGGAAACGCCTTCGATCCGCTGCTGGCCTTTGTCGTGCTGGGCCATGAATCGCGGCTCAGCCAGGTCTTCAGAAACCTCCTGGATAACGCCCGTTCCTTCACCGCTGAAAATTCAAAGATACACGTGCGCGTGCGCCGCTTAGGTCCCGATATAGAGGTGCGCGTCGAAGATCAGGGGCCAGGGATCAGGCCGGACAATCTCGACCGGATTTTCGAAAGGTTTTATACTGACCGCCCGGAGGGCTCCTTTGGCAAGAATTCAGGCCTTGGGCTGTCCATTTCCAAGCAGATCGTCGATGCCCACAAAGGTCGAATCTGGGCAGAAAACCGCTATGGCAGGGGTGCGGAAGGCGTGGAGAAACCCGTCCTCGGAGCAAGATTTATCGTCCGCCTGCCCGCCGTCGCCGATGACTGGACGCCGCCCGGAACAAGCTGAATGGAACTGTCCCAGACCTGCCTGCACGGCACTTGCGTCAGCATTGGCGATGACGGCGTCCTCATTCTGGGAGCGCCCGGAAGCGGAAAATCCGATTTGGCCCTCAGGCTGATTGACGCGCCGGGGAGCGGAATATCGGGAGAAATTCTGCCTTGCAAACTCGTCTCCGATGATCAGGTCATTGTCCGGCGCGACCAAGGCAGGCTCGTTGCCTCAGCTCCCGCGGCCCTGCACGGAAAACTGGAGATCAGGGGGCTTGGTATCGTCACCCTGGAAACCCAGCCGTCAACGCCGCTGGCACTCATAGCAAGGTTGCAAGCCCATGCGGCCATCGAACGCCTCCCGGCACCCGCCACTTTCGATATTCTTGGGCATCTTCTTCCCATTATTGAAATTGATGCAGCATCCGCCTCAGCCCCGGCCCGGTTGCGGGCTGCATTGAACTGGCTGAAACGGCAAAACGGGGCCTGTGAAAGTGTTGCGCGGTAGCGAGGATAAGGGCAATGTGCGCCGGTTTATAGGACAAACGGGACAAGACCCGAAAATGTGCGATTTCGTAGACAACAAATGATTGGTCTCGTTCTGGTAACCCATGGGCGTCTTGCCAATGAATTTGTCCACGCCCTGGAACATATTGTTGGCCGTCAGGATATGCTTGCGGCCGTGGCCATCGGTCCCGACGATAAAATGGAGCTGCGCCGCGCCGATATCGCGGCAGCGGTAAAATCCGTCGATACGGGCGAAGGCGTGATTATTCTCACCGACATGTTTGGCGGCACTCCGTCGAATCTGGCGATATCTCTCCTGGAAGAGGGCCGCGTCGAAGTGGTGGCCGGCATGAACCTCCCCATGCTGGTGAAACTTGTGCGGGTGAGAAAGGATTCAAATCTTCACAAATGCGCCGCGGCCGCCCAAGATGCAGGCCGGAAATACATCAATATAGCCAGTCAGATTTTGGGGGATTGATGACGGCGCTGGTCAGGGAGCTCCAGATCGTCAATGAACGCGGCCTTCACGCCCGCGCCTCGGCAAAATTTGTGAAATGTGCTGAAGGCTTTGATGCCAATATCGTGGTGAGCCGCGATGGCCATACGGTTCCCGCAACCTCGATCATGGGCCTGATGATGCTGGCCGCCGCCATGGGCACCTCCATCAACGTTGAGGCCTCGGGGCCGGAGGCCGATGCGGCGATGGCGGCTCTTGCCGCATTGGTGGAATCCAAATTCGATGAGGATTAGATAATCTTCCTGTAGGCCGAAAGCGTGAGGAACGGCTCGAAGGTTTTGGATGTTGACATGGTCTTGAAGAGGCTGATCGCCTCCTTGAAGCGTCCGTCCTGGAAGGCCTCGTCCCCCACTTCTCCTTTGACCCGCTTCATCTCTTGCCTGACGCATGTGTCGAAGAATTTCCGGGTTACTTTTGCACCCGTATCGAGTGTCGCGCCAAATTTGAGCCATTGCCAGATCTGCGACCTTGAAATCTCGGCGGTGGCAGCATCCTCCATGAGATTGTAAATCGGCACGGCCCCGCGCCCCCTGAGCCAGGCTTCAATATAGAGTACCCCTACCCGGATGTTCTCGCGGAATCCAGCTTCGGTCTTGGCCCCCTTGTGAACCTCCAGAAGTTCCTTCTGGCCGACAGCAACGTCATCGCGTTTCACATAGAGCTGGTTCGGTGTCGGCATCAGGGCGTTGAACACCTCCATTGCCACGGGCACCAGATCGGGGTGCGCCACCCAGGTGCCATCATGGCCATTGCGCGCCTCGCGCTCCTTGTCGGCCCGTACCTTGTCCAGGGCGATCTCATTGGCTTCCGGGTCCTTGCGGTTCGGGATCTGGGCCGCCATGCCGCCCATCGCGAAGGCGGCCCGGTTGTGGCAGGTCTTGATCAGCAGGGCCGAATAGGCAGCCAGGAAGGCCTTGGACATCACCACCTGCGATCGGTCAGGCAGGATGTACTTCCGGTTTGTTGCCAGTGTCTTGATGAAGGAGAAGATATAGTCCCAGCGCCCGCAGTTGAGGCCCGCCATGTGCTCGCGCAGCTCATAGAGGATTTCATCCATCTCAAAGGCGGCAGGCAGGGTCTCAATGAGGACGGTGGCCTTGATGGTGCCCAGGGGCAATCCCAATGCGCTTTGGGCAAAGGTGAAGACGCTGTTCCACAGGCGGGCTTCCAGATGGCTTTCCATTTTAGGCAGGTAGAAATAGGGGCCTGATCCCAGCCGCAGGGCCGCCTTGGCATTATGAAAAAAATAGAGGCCGAAATCATAGAGGGCTCCGGACATGGTATGTCCATCGACACGCAGATGATGTTCCGGCAGATGCCATCCCCGCGGCCGCACCATGAGGACGGCAGGCTTTTTGGCCAGGACATAGTGCTTGCCCGTGTCCTTGTCGCGGTGATCCATGGCCCCGCTCCAGCGATCCCGGAGATTGATCTGCCCACGGATGAGATTGTCGAATAACGGAGACGTCGAATCCTCGAAGTCGGCCATGAAGACCTTGGCGCCGGAGTTCAAGGCATTGATCACCATCTTGCGGTCCGTGGGGCCGGTAATTTCCACACGCCGGTCCTGCAGGTCGGCGGGGATCGGCGCCACGCGCCAGGTTCCTTCGCGGATGGCCCGAGTTTCCGGCAGGAAATCGGGAAGCTCTCCCTTGTTGAAAAACCTTATGCGCGCTTCGCGCTTCGCCAGCAATCTTTGCCGTTCACCATCAAAATTGCGATGGAGGGATGCAAGAAAGCCAAGCGCTTCCGGTGTGAGGATGGTGCGGTATTCCGGCAGCATCTTGCCGCGGACTATGACACCAGCTGGCATTCTTGCCATATTCAGGAACCCCCGTTGAGATGTTTTAGCTTTTCCGGCTTTGATCCCCCATAGGCCCAGTCGAGCAGCTCAATTGTGTGCAGTATGGGAATCTGCGTGCCCGTGGCAAGCTGCGTGATGCAGCCGATATTGCCGGTGGCGATGACCTGCGGATTCGTGCTTTTGATGTTGGCGATTTTTCTGTCCCGGAGCTGCGTGGCAATTTCGGGCTGCATGATATTGTAGGTTCCAGCCGAGCCACAACAGAGATGGCCTTCAGGAATGTCTTGAACCTTGAAGCCGGCATTACGCAAAAGCATCTGCGCTTTGTTTCCCATCTGCTGGCCATGCTGCATGGAACAGGCCGAATGATAGGTCACGCGCAGCGCTTGCGAAGCAGCGGGCAGTCCAACTTCCGAAAGGAATTCAACGATATCCCTTGCTTTGGCGCTTATGGTTTCGGCCCTGGCTGCATAAACGGAATCAAGACGCAGCATATAGCCATAGTCCTTGATCGTTGTGCCGCAGCCCGACGCAGTGATGATGACCGCGTCAACTCTCGCATTTGCCCATTGATGTACATTGCGCTTGGCCCGCCAGAGCGCATCGGCTTCCTTGCCCATGTGGTGGGTGAGCGAGCCGCAACAGGATTCTCCTGCCGAAACAACGACCTCATAGCCCAGCCGCGTCAGCAAGCGGATCGTGGCCGCGTTGATGGAAGGTTCAATCACACTCTGCACGCAACCCATGAGAAGGGCCACGCGGCCGCGCCGTGTCCCTTCGGCAGGATAGGTGCCGGCTGCCCCCAGTTTTTGCGGAGCAATACCTCTTGTGGGGACCAGTGCAAGGAGAGCTTCAACCCGTTTCAGACCCAGTGCTGAGATCGCCTTTGAAAACGGCGTGGCAAATAGCGAGAGCGCCAATGTCATCCTGAATACCCGCGGCCTCGGCATAGCAAACCCCAGCACAGCGCGCAGCAGCTTTTCGAACACTGGCCGCTTGTAGGTCTTTTCTACATGCACCCGGGCCTGATCGATGAGGTGCATGTAGTTGACGCCCGAAGGGCAAGTGGTCATGCAGGACAGGCACGACAGGCAGCGGTCAATATGCTTGACCGTTTCCGCGGTCGCCGCCTCATTCTTTTCAAGCATGTTCTTGATGAGATAGATGCGACCGCGCGGGCTGTCGAGTTCATCGCCCAGCAAAACATAGGTGGGGCAGGTGGCTGTGCAGAAGCCGCAATGTACGCAAGATCGCAAGATCTTGTTGGCCTCCGCCGTATGCGGGTCTTTCAATTGTTCGGCGGTGAAATTTGTTTGCATGGCTCAGATGTCTTTATACATGCGGCCGTGGTTGAAAACACCCATGGGATCAAAGGACGCTTTGACCCTTTGGGTGAGGGCCGAAAGGGCGGCTCCCTGGGGCTGGAACACCTCGATACGCTCGCGCACCTCTTCCTCGGCCCGGAACAGGGTGGCATGGCCATCCGTAACGCAACTGCGGATGATGTAGGCGTAGGCCTGGTTGCTGCGCGGAACCCCGAGCCAGATGAGGCCGCCCGCCCAATCGTAGAAATACTGGACGTCAAGCTGCTTTGAAATCTTTGCAAGTGTTTCAGCACCTTTGGACGGTGTCACCGACAGCCGCCACACAAACCGCGTGTCGTCATTGCTCAGCAGATGAACATCGCGAATGGCTTTCCACTGCAACTTGGAGTCCTTGTCATTCAGGTAATCAGCCGCGCCAAATATCTTCAGGTGGCTGGCAAGCCTCTGGCGGCGATAGGCCACCGAGGGGCGGATGCCCTCAAGCCGGAACAGTGTAAGGGCAGGCGTTCCGGGAAGATGGGCAGCGCCTGAAACATCGCAGGCAGACTGCATAGCAAGGCTCATCGCCTGCACTGCCCGGGCATCGTTCAGGCCTTTTAAAATCAGGGTCTCTTCAGTTGCCGCAGCAGGCAGGACCTTGACCGTGATGCTGGTCAGCGCCGCCAGGGTGCCGTAGGAGCCCACCATGAGTTTGGACAGATCAAAACCAGTGACATTTTTGACCACCCGTCCGCCGGCCTTGAAGATTTCGCCGCGCCCCGACACGCCAGCCACCCCCAGAACATGATCCCGCGCCGCACCCGCCTTGATCCGCCGTGAGCCCGAAAACCCGCAGGCCATCAGGCCTCCCAGGGTGCCCTTGTGCTTGCTGCCGAGCATTCTGGAATAGTCCGGCGGTTCAAAGGCCAGTTGCTGGTCCGTTTTTGCCAGGGCTTTTTCGATCTCCGTGAGCGGCGTCCCGGCGCCCGCCTCCAGCACAAGCTCCTCAGGCTCATAAAGCGAGATGCCCTTGAAAGCTGACATGTCCAGAAGTGTTTCTGCCTGTGCGGGCCGCCCCACGCTGCGCTTTGTGGCGCTTCCGATAACCTCCAGCTTGCCGCCTTCCGCAACAAATTCCGCAAGCTCCATTGTCGTCGACGGTTTGAAAACAGCAGTCATCAGAATCTCGGGATTTCCGGGAACCGCAGCTTGCCTGCCTTCACATGCACCCGGCCCAGCTCGGCGCAGGAATGGAGCGTGGGGAAGACCTTTCCCGGATTGAGCAGGCCCCGGTCGTCAAAGGCGCACTTCAGGCGCTCCTGTTGCGCCAGATCGATATCCGAAAACATTTCCGGCATCAGGTCGCGCTTCTCAATGCCGACCCCATGCTCGCCGGTGAGCACGCCGCCAACCTTCACGCAGAGCCGCAGGATATCCGCGCCAAACTCCTCGGCGCGGGCGAGTTCATCACCCACATTGGCGTCATAGAGAATGAGCGGATGCAGATTGCCATCGCCTGCATGAAAAACATTGGCAACTCTGAGTCCATGCTTCTTCGAGAGTTCCGCCATGCCCTTGAGAACCTCAGACAGGCGCTTGCGGGGGATGGTTCCATCCATGCAGAAGTAATCAGGTGATATGCGCCCCACCGCCGGGAATGCCGCCTTGCGTCCGGCCCAGAACAGCAGGCGTTCAGCTTCCGATGATGAAATGCGCTGGCTGCTGGAATTGTTCTTTTGCGCGATTTGCGAGACCTGCTGGATAAGGTGATCCACTTCAACGGCGGGCCCGTCAAGCTCTATGATCAGCAGGGCTTCCACATCCAGCGGATAATCCGCATGGACAAATTCCTCCACCGCATGGATGGCGGGACGATCCATCATCTCCATGCCGCCCGGAATGATGCCGGCAGAAATCACATCCGCCACACAGTTGCCGGCGTCCTCGCTGGAGGGAAAGCCTACCAGGATGACCCGTGCCGTTTCCGGCTTTTGCAGGATCCGCACGGTGACCTCGGTGATCACCCCGAGCAGGCCTTCCGAGCCCGTGAGCACACCCAGCAAATCCAGCCCGTCGCTGTCCAGATGCTTGCCGCCGAGCCGGATGATCTCGCCGGTGATCAGCACCATCTCCAGGCCCAGGATATTATTGGCGGTGAGGCCATATTTCAGGCAATGCACCCCGCCGGAATTTTCCGCCACATTGCCGCCAATGGTGCAGGCGATCTGCGAGGAAGGGTCCGGCGCATAGTAAAAACCCTTGTGTTGCACGGCCTGGGTGATGGCAAGATTGGTGACCCCTGGCTGCACGACGGCACAGCGGTTGTCGTAGTCGATTTCAAGGATCCGGTTGAATTTTGAGAGCCCAAGCACAATGCCATCGGCCAGGGGCAGGGCCCCACCGGAAAGCGAAGTGCCGGCACCGCGTGGCACGACCTTGATCTTGCTGTCGAAGGCGTAACGCAGCACCTTGGCCACCTCTGCCGTTGTTTTAGGCAGCACCACCACCAGCGGCAACTGCCGGTAGGCCGTGAGTCCATCGGATTCGTAAACGCTCATTTCTGTGCGTGTTTCAATGACCCCTTCGCCCGCAACAATCCGGCGCAGCGCCGCCGCAATCGTGGCGCGCTTTTCGATTGTTTGCAGGTCTGCTTCGGGCATTTTCAGCATGGCGCGAAACTACCCCGCAATGGGATGATTTAACAAGAGAAACTACCTTGCGATAAGACGCCAAGGCGGGCAAAAGAGGGCCCCGATGCCCAACTTCGAGAAGCTGCACGAAATGAACCCCGCCAAAACCACCTGTATTGAAGACCTCCGCCAGATTTACCACGCCCGCGTGCCCCAGATGTTTTACGACTATTGCGACACGGGCTCCTATACGACTGGCACCTATGTCGACAACACGAAGGCCTTCGAGAAATACAAGCTCCGCCAGCGCGTGGCCCGCAATGTTGATAACCGTTCGCTGAAAACAAAAATGGTGGGGCAGGATGTTTCAATGCCCGTGGCGCTCGCTCCCATCGGCCTCGGCGGCATGCAGCATGCCGATGGGGAAATCAAAGCCTGCCGCGCCGCGCAAAAATTCGGCGTGCCCTATACGCTGACCACCATGAGCATCTGTTCGATCGAGGAGGTGGCCAAGCACACGGAAAAGCCCTTCTGGTTCCAGCTCTATGTGATGCGCGACCGCGGTTTTTCATCGGATATGGTGGCCCGCGCCAAGGCGGCCAAATGTTCGGCCCTGGTGCTCACCCTTGATCTCCAGTTGCTCGGCCAGCGCCACAAGGACATCAAGAACGGCCTTTCGGCACCGCCCCGGCTGACCATCCCCAACATCCTGAACATGATGACCAAGCCCGCCTGGTGTTTGGAAATGCTTGGCACAAAGAACCGTGGTTTCGGCAATATCATTGGCCACGCCAAGGGCGTGACCGACATGGGATCGCTCGCCGAATGGACCCATCACCAGTTTGATCCGACGCTGGATTGGTCCTCGGTGGAATTCATCCGCAAGCAGTGGGATGGCAAGCTCATCCTCAAGGGCATCAATGATGTCGATGATGCGCTGATTGCCGCGCAGACCGGGGCTGATGCCATCATCGTGTCCAATCATGGCGGCCGCCAGCTTGATGGCGCGCCCGCAACCATCGACATGCTGGGCCCGATCATTGATGCCGTGGGCAAGAAGATCGAAGTCTTCTTTGATTCCGGCATCAGGACCGGCATCGACATCATGAAAGCCATGGCCATGGGAGCCAAGGGCACCATGGTGGGCCGCGCCTATATCTATGGCCTCGGCGCCGGCGGCGAGGCCGGTGTCACCCGCGCCTTGGAAATCCTGAAAAGCGAACTGGATGTCACCATGGGTTTGTGCGGTGAAAAGGACATCACAAAGGTTGGCCGCCACAATCTCATGCTGCCCCAACCCGCCTTCGCCATTCCGGCTCCCGCCCGTGCCCCTGCAAAACCGCGTTCAGCCCGACGGTAGCATCGTCGCGGTGCCGGCGCGTGGACTCATGATGGGCAATCGCGGTGGCAAGTTTCACCGTGACGATCAGACCCTGGGAAAGCGCCGCTGGGCCAGCATCCACTGGATATGCTGCGATTTGCACTACAAGAACATGCAGCACGAAGCCATGGGCAAGGGTTATACGTCGCTGTTCTTCCTTGACGAGATAACGGCCCTGGCCGCGGGCCATAGGCCCTGTTTCTTCTGCCGCCGGGCCGAGGCGAAGCGTTTTCTTGGGG
>JBAVOA010000014.1:0-4815 GCA_049691635.1 Aestuariivirga sp.
TGGTAAGCCAGTCCGGGTCCATCTGCGGAACGGAGGACAGCAGCAGCTCGGTGTAGGCCGGATAGGGCGGGTTCAGCACCTGCGTCTTCGGACCCTGCTGCACCACCTTGCCCTGGTGCATGACGACGATCTCGTCCGAGATGGCGCGCACGGTGGCGATGTCGTGGGTGATGAACAGGTAGGAGACGTTGGTTTCCGTCTGCAGGCGCATGAGCAGCGAGAGGATTTCCTCCTGCACGATCTGGTCAAGTGCCGAAGTTACCTCGTCGCAAATGATGATCTCCGGTTCTGCAGCCAAAGCCCGCGCGATGGAAATGCGCTGCTTCTGGCCGCCCGACATTTCGCCGGGGAACCGGTCGATATAGCTTTCATCAAGTTCGATCGACTCCAGCAGTTCGACTACGCGCCGGTCGCGGTCAGCGCCCTTCAGGCCGAGATAGAACTCAAGCGGCCTGCCGATGATGTCGCGCACCTGCTGGCGCGGATTGAGCGCCGTGTCGGCCGACTGATAGATCATCTGGATACGGCGCAGGGTATCCTTGTCGCGCTCTCCCAGAGTGCGCGGCAAGGGCTTGCCGTTGAAATAGATTTCACCACGGGAAGGCGGCAGAAGGCCGGTAATTGCCCGTGCAAGCGTTGATTTTCCTGAACCGGATTCACCCACCACGGCAACGGTGCGACCGCGCGGAACCTGGACCGTGACATTGTCCAGAACCTTGATGGAGCCCGTATAGCTTGCATCCACGTTGTGAATACGGAGCGCAATGTCATCGCTGATGGATTCCGGCTTCTGCAATTTGCGCACGGCCCAGAGAGAGCGCGTGTATTCCTGGGTTGGAGATTTCAGCATGGCGCGGGTCGGCGCCTCCTCAACCAGATTACCATAGCGCAGGACCATGATGCGGTGGGCCATCTGGGCGACAACGGCCAGATCATGGGTGATATAGATCGCCGCCGTATTGAACTGCTCGACGATATCGCGCATGGCGGCCAGAACCTCGACCTGGGTGGTCACATCCAGGGCGGTGGTGGGTTCATCGAAGATAATCAGGTCAGGACGGCAGGACATAGCCATGGCGGTCATGGCGCGCTGCAACTGACCGCCGGATACCTGATGGGGAAAGCGGTCCCCAATGGTATCGGGTTTGGGTAACTGAAGCCGCTTGTAGAGATCGCGCGCATCGGCCTCAGCCTTTTCGCGCGTCATGATGTTGTGGCTCACGGCCGTTTCAACGGTCTGATCGATGATGTGGTGAGCCGGGTTGAACGAGGCAGCGGCACTTTGGGCCACATAGGCGATGCGTGAGCCCCACAGGGCGCGGCGCTGTTCCTCGCTGGCGGCGATAAGATCCATGCCGTCAAACACGATGGTCCCCGCGCTGATGCGGCAGCCGGGCCGGGCAAAGCCCATGGCGGCGAGGCCGAGGGTAGATTTTCCCGCGCCCGACTCGCCGATGAGGCCCAGGACCTCGCCGCGCTTCAGGCTTAAATCAATGCCCTTGACGATCGGGTTCCAAACATCATCGCTATAGCCGTCAATCTTGAGCCCCCTGATTTCGAGCAGGGTTTCGCCCTTGACGCGTTTCTTATCAGTGACCATCGCGAAGCCCACTTGTTTTATGGAGGAACCAATCAACTACGAAATTTACCGCGACGGTGAGGAGCGCAATGGCGGCGGCAGGATAGAGCGGTGCCGCCCTGCCGAAGCTGATCAGCGACTTGCTTTCAGCCACCATGGAACCCCAGTCCGCGGTGGGCGGCTGGATGCCGACACCGAGGAATGAAAGCGCCGAAATCGTCAGAAACACAAAACAGAAGCGCAAACCAAACTCGGTGATCAAGGGCGGCAGAATGTTTGGCACGATTTCCTTGAAAACGATCCAGCCCATGCCTTCGCCGCGCAGCCTGGCGGATTCGACATAATCCATCACGACGGAATTCAGGGCCACGGCGCGGGCCAGGCGGAAGACGCGGGTGGCATCGAGCAAAGCCAGAATAAGAATGAGATTGATGAGGCTTTTACCGACGACGGCGAGCATCATCAGGGCGAAGATCAATACGGGAATGGCAAGGAACGCATCCACGACACGCGAAATGCCCTGGTCAAGAAAGCCCCGCTTCAGTGCTGCAAGCACACCCAGCGAACCGCCGACCATGAATGAGATCATGGTTGTAATCAAGGCAATGCCAATGGTGTTGCGCGCCCCAAATATCAATCTTGATAAAGTATCGCGTCCAATCTGGTCCGTTCCCAGCCAGTTTTCCGCGCTTGAGAGCTGATAGGCCTTGCCGACGATTTCGGATTCGCCATAGGGGGCAATCAGGGGAGCGAAAACCGCGCAGATCGCATAGAGCAGAATGACGATCATGCCGAACCAGGCGGTGAGTGGCGCAGTTTTCAGATCACGCCTGATATTCTCGATGATGGAACGGCGCGCCTTGATAACGCGGACAGGCTTTGACGCTGTGTTCATTTTGGATGCAACAATCTTGGATTGGTTACAATTGAGACGATGTCGGCCAACAGGTTGAGCAGGATGTAGGTTGCGGCAAAGATAAGGGCGCAAGCCTGGACCACCGGCATGTCGCGGCTGGATACGGCGTCAACCATTAGCTGACCGATGCCGGGGTAGACGAACACCACCTCAACCACCACAACGCCCACCACGAGATAGGCCAGATTGAAGGCAATGACTGTGGCAATGGGCGCCCAGGCGTTAGGAAGCGCGTGGTGCCTGATGACATTGGATTTCGAAACTCCCTTGAGCTGCGCCATTTCAATGTAGGGGCTTGCAAGAAGGTTGATGATTGCGGCCCGTGTCATGCGCATCATGTGGGCAATGATCACCAGCGTCATGGTGATGGCGGGCAAAGCAGCGCGGTAGAGATGTTCAAGAAACGGCGTTCCGGCGCTGACCGTTGAGTTGGGATAAAACAGCCTCAGCTTAACGGCGAGAACGTAGACCAGTATGTAGGCAATAAAGAACTCCGGCATGGCTATTGTCGTCAAGGTGATGGAGTTGACGATGCGGTCAAACCAGGAATTGCGGTAGAGTGCCGCCATAGCACCGAGCAGGAGAGAGAGTGGAACCGCGATAAGGGCCGCCATGGCCGCCAGAAAGAAAGTGTTGTAAAGGCGCGGGGCAATCGTGGCTGACACATCGCGTTTCATGGTGCCGCTCAGGCCGGAATAGGATGAGCCGAAATCGCCTTGCAGAGCGTTGCCGATCCACTCGAAATACCGCACAGTGGCGGGGCGGTCGAGGCCCAGTTCGCGCTTGAAGGCCGCGACGGTTTCCGGCGTTGCGCTCTGGCCCAGCACGTTTTCGGCGTAGCCGCCCGGAAGCATCTCAAGCGACGAGAAGATGATCACCGAGACGGCAAGCAGAGTGATTATGCCTAAACCCAAGCGTTGCAGAACAGTTCTCAGAACTGGATGCATTCATCCCCCTTTTTGGGCTTCTTTTTGGCCCCGTTTTTTCAACCCTAGCAGAACGGTAAAACACCGCCACAAAAAAACCGTATGGCGACATGCGACCCATTGCGACAGCCGAACGACGAATTGAACATTTCAAATTCTCATCATGCCCGCGTCTGACGCGGGCATCTTCTCAGGAGCCATGTCGATGACCGGGGCCAGCCCGATCATGATGAGAAGGGGGAACCGTCCCTATCAAAAAAGGCCCCGCCGGATTTCCGGCGAGGCCGGTGATCAATACGGCCGCTTGCGGATTACGCCATCCACCAGCGTTCAACCATGTAGCCGCCGTCGCTGTCCTGGTCGGAGTTCAACTCGCCGTGGGCCACGACGGTGCTCAAGGCGCCGACGAAGTTGTAGAACATCAGCACGACCTGGCCGCCGTCATCATGAACAATCTGCTGGCATTCGGCATACATGGCCGAACGCTTCGCTTCGTCCAGCTCGCTGCGGGCCTGAACCAGAAGTTCATTGAAGCGCGGGCTCTTGAAGTGCGTGTCGTTCCAAGGCGCATCGGCTGCAAGCGAAATGGACAGCATCGTGTCCACCGTAGGACGGCCACCCCAGTAGCACATGCTCCATGGCTTCTTGAGCCAGACGTTGGACCAATAGCCATCATCCGGCTCGCGGATCACGTTGATGTCAATGCCTGCCGCCTTGGCGCTTTCCTGCATCAAGAGGGCAGCATCCAGGGCGCCGGAGAATGCGGCGTTTGGCGGACACGAGAAATCGACCTTGAGGTTCTCAATGCCGGCTTCCTTCAGGATCGCCTTGGCCTTTTCCGGATCGTAAGTATGCTGCGGCTGCGGATCAATGGCATACTTCAATTGCGAGCCGATGGGATTGTCATTGCCCACCTTGCCGTAGCCATACAGCACCTTGTCCACCAGTTCCTGGCGGTTGATCGCGTATTTGAGGGCCTTGCGCACGGCGGGATTGTCGAAGGGCGCCGTATCAGTGAGCATCGGCGCGGTATAAGGCGTCGGGCCGCTCTGGTTGTAGATCTCCGTGTTCGGCGCGCTCTTCAGCATGTCGATGGTCTTGAGGTCGGCGCGGTCGATGTAGTCCACTTCACCAGCCAGATAGGCGTTGGTGCGTGCTGCCGGGTCGACGATCGAAAGCTGTGTCACTTCATCGAAGTTGCCGGGGATAAAGGCGTTCGGATTGCGCTTGAAATGAACGCGAACACCTGGTTCGAAGCCATCAAGCACATAAGGTCCGGCACCAAGGCCCGTCACGTCAACGCCGCCGCCATCAACGGCTGCGAGGATTGGGAACTGATAGTTCGCCAGGTTGGCCGGGAAGTCGGCGTTCGGGCCATTCAGCGTGAATATAAT
>JBAVOA010000015.1:0-3137 GCA_049691635.1 Aestuariivirga sp.
CGGATACTTGAACTTGCCAATGTTGAGCTCAGCGAGATGCATCATCCTACTCCGCCGCCACACGGGCCAGGGAGCCCTCGTGGTCCGGGTTGTGGCTGTATTGGTCGATGCGTTCCTCAATGACATGGCGGAAATGGCGGATGAGGCCCTGTACGGGCCAGGCTGCGGCGTCGCCAAGGGCGCAAATGGTGTGGCCTTCAATCTGGTAGGATACTTCGAGCAGCATATCGATTTCGCGCTTCTCGGCACGGCCATCGGCCATGCGGGTCAGCACGCGCCACATCCAGCCGGTGCCTTCGCGGCAGGGCGTGCACTGGCCGCAGGATTCATGTTTGTAGAATTGCGCAAGCCGGGCGATGGCACGGATCATGTCGGTGGACTTATCCATGACGATTACTGCCGCCGTGCCGAGACCGGACTTGAGATTACGAAGCGAGTCAAAATCCATGGGCGAGTCAATAATTTGCGCTGCCGGGACGCATGGAACCGATGAACCGCCGGGAATGACGGCAAGCAGGTTGTCCCAGCCGCCACGGATGCCGCCGCAATGCCTGTCTATCAATTCCCGGAACGGAATACCCATCTCCTCTTCCACGTTGCAGGGCTTGTTCACGTGCCCCGAAATGCAGAACAGCTTGGTGCCCACATTGTTGGGGCGGCCGATGGAATTGAACCAGGTCGCACCGCGGCGCAGGATGGTTCCGCAGACGGCGATGGATTCCACATTGTTGATGGTGGACGGCGCGCCATAGAGGCCGACATTGGCCGGAAATGGCGGCTTCATGCGGGGTTGGCCCTTTTTGCCTTCAAGGCTTTCAAGGAGCGCTGTCTCTTCGCCGCAGATATAGGCGCCGGCGCCATGCGCCACATAGAGATCGAAATCCCAGCCGTGAATGTTGTTCTTGCCGATAAGGCGCGCTTCGTAGGCCTGATCGATGGCGGCCTGGAGATGCTCGCGCTCGCGGATGAATTCGCCACGAACATAGATATAGCCAACATTGCAGGCCATGGCCGCTCCGGCGATCAGGCAACCCTCGACCAGCAAATGCGGATCATGGCGCATGATCTCGCGGTCCTTGCAGGTGCCGGGTTCCGACTCGTCGGCGTTCACGATGAGATAGTGGGGACGCTCGCCCACCACTCTCGGCATGAAGGACCACTTGAGGCCGGTCGGAAAGCCTGCTCCGCCACGGCCACGGAGGCCGGAGGCCTTGATCTCGTTCACCAGCCAGTCACGGCCCTTGTCGATAAAAGACTTGGTATCGAGCCAGCAGCCGCGTTTCTTAGCGCCCTCGAAGCCCCAGTCATGGAGTCCGTAAAGGTTGGTGAAAATGCGATCCTTGTCAGCGAGCATGATTCAATCTCACCTTTTCTTCTTCGCGGGCTTCTTGGCCGGCGCGGATTTGGCCGTTACAGGTTTCTTGGCCGCTACTTTCTTTGCAACAACTGGCTTTGCGGCCACCTTTTCCACCGGTACCTTGGGCGCCGGCGCTGCAGCGACAGGTGCCACAGGCGCAGCAGCAGGTGGCGCGGGCGGCGGTGGCGGAAGGGCTTCGATACGTTTGAAGGTGCGGTCCTTGCTGTAGAGTGTCTTGTCGGTGAGCGAGGTCAAAGCACCTTCCGGAGCCGAAAGCTGCCGGCCATTCTGCGGACCGGGCTTTACACTCCTGCCAGCGGCCAGATCATCCAGCAGCTTTTCGAAACTTGCCGGTGTCAAATCCTCGTAGGTATCTTTCCAGATTTGCACCATAGGCGCATTCACGCAGGCACCCAGGCATTCCACCTCTTCCCAAGAGAAATTACCATCGGCAGAAAGGTGGTGCGGGTCGTGGTGGATCTTGTGCTGGCAGACCTTCTTAAGGTCTTCGGCGCCGCGCAACATGCAAGGCGTTGTGCCGCAGACCTGCACATGGGCCTTCTTGCCCACGGGCGAAAGCTGGAACATCGTGTAGAAGGTGGCCACTTCATAAACACGGATGAAGGCCATATCGAGCATCTGGCCCACATATTCCATGGCGGGCCTGGAGAGCCAGCCGGCGTTCTGCTCCTGGGCGCGCCAGAGCAGCGCAATCACCGCAGAGGCCTGTTTGCCAGCGGGATAATTACCGATGGTCTTCTTCGCCCACGACAGGTTCTCCGCGGTGAACGCGAAGCTTGCGGGCTGAACCGGATCAAGACGGCGGACGCTCATCGATCGACCTCACCAAATACGATATCGAGGGAGCCCAGCACCGCCGACACGTCAGCCAGCATGTGGCCGCGGCACATGAAATCCATCGCCTGCAGATGGGCAAAGCCGGGGGCGCGGAGCTTGCAGCGGTAGGGCTTGTTGGAGCCATCGCTCACGAGATAAACGCCGAACTCGCCCTTGGGGGCCTCCACGGCGGCGTAGACTTCACCTTCGGGCACCTTGTAGCCCTCAGTATAAAGTTTGAAATGATGGATCAGCGCTTCCATGGAGCGCTTCATTTCATCGCGCTTGGGCGGAACGATCTTGCCGTCACTTGATGATATCGGTCCCTTGCCTGCCGGGCTGTTCAGCATGGCCACACACTGCTTCATGATCTTCACACTCTCGCGCATTTCCTGGACGCGGATGAGATAGCGGTCATAGTTGTCGCCGTTCTTGCCGATGGGAATATCGAAATCCATTTCGGAATAACATTCATAGGGCTGGGCCTTGCGCAGGTCCCAGGCAGCTCCGGAACCCCGCACCATGACGCCGGAGAAGCCCCACTTGAAACATTCTTCCAGGGAGACGATGCCGATATCGACATTGCGCTGTTTGAAAATGCGATTGCCCGTGAGCAGCGTTTCAATATCGTCAAGGACCTTGGGATGCGTCGTGCAGAAATGACCGATGTCGTCGACCAGTTTTTGCGGCAGATCCTGATGCACGCCACCGGGGCGTACATAGGCTGCATGCATGCGTGAGCCCGAGGCCCGTTCATAGAACACCATAAGCTTCTCACGTTCTTCAAAGCCCCAGAGCGGCGGCGTGAGCGCGCCCACGTCCATGGCTTGGGTCGTGACGTTCAGAAGATGGGACAACAGCCGGCCGATTTCCGAATAGAGAACGCGAATGAGCTGGGCGCGCTTTGGCACCGTGATGCCCAGCAGTTTTTCCACGGCCAGGG
>JBAVOA010000016.1:0-2828 GCA_049691635.1 Aestuariivirga sp.
ACATGGGCGTTGCCAAAGCCTGGGCGCTGCATGTTCCCGCCTGCGCCATCACACTTTTCTACGCGGTTTATGTCTGCGGCATTCCCGCATGGGCCTATCTCGTGATGTTTGCCTGGCCCGGCATTTCGTTTTCGCTCGTCCGTTCATTCTGCGAACACCAGGCGGTAAGGGATTTGGGCGAGCGCACTATCGTTGTCGAGTCATCTGCTCCGCTCTCACTGATGTTCCTCAACAACAACCTGCATCTGCCCCATCACCTGAAGCCGCGCATGGCGTGGTATCAGCTTCCGGCCTATTACCGGGCCGAGCGCGAACAGCTTCTGCAACAGAACCACCACTACCTGATGCATGGTTACCGCGAAATATTCCGCCGTTATTTGTTAACGCCGAAAGAACCGGTGGCCTATCCGCATCCTGAGTACCTTCGGTCCCGCGGCTCTAAGCAATTGTAATCATAGATTTATTGCAGTCATTCATAGGTCGTAAAATTGCGAATGGCAGTTTTATATGCCTTATTTCGATTATAATTGAAAATAGCACCTTAAAATAAGGGTTTTCACGACTCGGCTAACGCGATAGTTTCCTCAGCGGCCGATTCGGCAAACGGAGATGAAACATGGCTGATGAAAAAGTACTGACGGTTCCCCTGTCCAAAATGGCGGCGGAACTTTCCGAAAAGCATGAGATGTCAAAAAAGGCGGCGGGCGAATTGCTGGCTGACTTCGTTGATCTTCTCGTGAAGCATTTGAAGAAGGGCAACAAGGTCCGCGTGACCGGGCTTGGAATTTTCCAGGTCAGGAAGCGCCCTGCCCGCCTGGGCCGTAACCCGGCAACCGGCGAGCAGATCAAGATCAAGGCTTCAAAGAAGCTGGCGTTCCGCGCTGCCAAGGAAGTCAAGGAAAGCATCTAGGCTTTCGCGCGTTTGACCATTCAGCGGCCCCACTCCTGTGGGGCCGTGTTTGTTTGGCGGGCCAGTTGAATTCTTCTCACCGCCCGGGCGATTGCGAAAGCCCTTGTGCATCGGCTATTGAAGCGCAAAGCTTTCTCATTATTCCAAGGAAAATCCCATGAAATCGCAGGCGCGTGTTGTTGTCATCGGGGGCGGTGTTGTCGGCTGCTCGGTGCTCTACCACCTCACCAAGGCAGGCTGGAAAGACGTGGTTCTGGTCGAGCGCGACCGGCTCACCTCGGGCTCCACCTGGCACGCGGCGGGCGGTTTCCACACGCTGAACGGCGATCCCAATGTGGCCAAGCTGCAAGGCTACACCATCGGCCTCTATGACGAGCTTGAGAAGATTTCCGGCCAGGCCTGCGGCCTGCACCGCTCCGGCGGCCTGATTTTGGCGGATACGCCGGAACGCCTCGAGTGGCTGAAAATGGCCCATGCTCGCGCCAAGTATCTCGGCCTCGAGACCGAGATGATGTCGATGAAGGAAGCCAAGGCGCTGAACCCGCTATTGGAAGAAAAGTATTTTGTCGGCGCCATGCTGGATGCGGCCGACGGCAACCTTGATCCGGAGGGCACGACGCATGCCTATGCCAAGTCGGCCCGCATTGCGGGAGCCGAGATCTACCAGAACTGCCGGGTGACGGATCTGAAAGCCCGGACCGACGGCACCTGGGATGTGATCACGGTCAATGGCAACATCCATGCCGAGCATGTGGTGAATTGCGGAGGCCTGTGGGCCCGCGAAGTGGGCCGCATGGTGGGGCTGGAACTTCCGGTGCTGGCCATGGAGCACATGTATCTCGTCACCGACGACATGCCGGAGGTCATTGCCTACAACAAGGAGCGGGGCCGCGAGCTTCCCCATATCATCGATTTCAAATCGGAAATCTACATGCGCCAGGAGCGCTCCGGCATCGTGCTCGGCACCTACGAGAAAGAGTGCAAGCCATGGCAGCCCAAGCAGACGCCGTGGGATTTCGGCCAGGAGCTGCTGCCGCCCGATCTCGACCGGATCGCCGATCATCTCGAAATCGGCTACCGGCATTTCCCGGCGCTGGCCAAGGCCGGCATCAAGCGCGTCATCAATGGCCCCTTCACCTTCTCTCCTGACGGCAACCCACTGGTGGGTCCCGTTCAAGGCTTGCGGAATTTCTGGTGTGCCTGCGCCGTCATGGCGGGTTTCAGCCAGGGCGGCGGGGTGGGCCTGGCGCTCTCGCAATGGATGGTGAATGGCGATCCGGGCTTTGATGTCTGGGCCATGGATGTTTCGCGCTTTGGCGAATGGGCGACGCGGAGCTACACCAACGAGAAAGTGCGGGAGAACTATGCCCGGCGCTTTTCGATCAAGTTTCCCAACGAGGAATTACCCGGGGCGCGTCCGCAACAGACAACCGCGCTCTATGACACAATGATTGCGCAAGGCGCGGTCATGGGCGACTCATGGGGGCTCGAAACGCCGCTTTGGTTTGCGCCCAAGGGCGTTGCACCAAAGGACATCTTCTCCTTCCACCGCTCCAACGACTTTGCCCATGTGAAGGCGGAAGTCCTGGGCGTGCGCAACGGCGTGGGCGTCACCGAAATTGCCAACTTCGCCAAGTACCGTTTCACCGGGCATGGGGCGGAAGCTTTCCTGTCACGCCTGATGACGAACAAGATGCCGAAGGTGGGCCGCCTGATCCTGACGCCGATGCTCAATCCGAATGGTAAGCTGATCGGCGATTTCACCATCGCCAATGCGGGCAATGAGACGTTCTATATGTGGGGATCGTCACAGGCGCAGAAATACCACATGCGCTGGTTCGAGCAGCATGTTCCAACGGACGGCAGCGTGAACATTCACCGCTATGACATGGGGCTTGTCGGCCTTTCCATCGCCGGG
>JBAVOA010000017.1:0-4533 GCA_049691635.1 Aestuariivirga sp.
GGCCTCATGGGCGCTGGCAAGCCTTCCGTTGGCATTCGACAATTGCGTTTTCGCCTGCTCGAGTGCCGATTGATCATCGAAAAACGCCCGGCGGGTTGCCAAGCCTTGTGCGAAGAGGTCAGACCGATCGTTGAAGACCTGCGCCCTAATTTCGACAATCCTTTTCAAACCGTCTACTTCGGTTTCAAGATTGGTAATTTCGGTTTTCCGCTGGGCAATTCTTGCGTCAAGGGTACGGTGTTCGGAATTTCTTTCATCTATGCGGGATGCGAGTACCGATTTTTGTTCGCTGCCAAGGCTGCTGTAGGCCGCTAGCGACGAGGCTAGATCGGGCTTCTGAGAGACAATCAATTCCTCAAGCTGGCGCTGATGCTCTCTCAGGCTTTCCAATCGGACCCGGTACTGGCCAAGATCGCCGCCGGCCTGATCGGGCGCGAGGCGGATGAGTGGGTCACCTATCTTTACGGCGTCACCAGCATGAAGATAGATTTCCGCGACAATTCCGCCTTCAAGGTGTTGCACTTCCCGAATATCACCTTTCGGAAGAATGAGACCCGGAGCAATCGCCAGCTCGCGAATGGGCGTGAGCCCCGCCCAA
This sequence comes from Aestuariivirga sp., assembly GCA_049691635.1. Taxonomy (GTDB): domain Bacteria; phylum Pseudomonadota; class Alphaproteobacteria; order Rhizobiales; family Aestuariivirgaceae; genus Aestuariivirga. Next base: position 599 of record JBAVOA010000017.1, read on the forward strand.
ACTGTTGCGGCCAGCAACGCCGCTGTTCCGGCCCGCAATATGGTGCGTTGCATCTTTACAGGCCTTGAGTCCTCAAGCTCGAGAGGCAGCACAAATGCCGTTACCCCAGTTGCCGTACAGCTGGAATTCAACCATTTTGCGAGTTTCATTGGGTTGTCCCCCATGTTGAAAATAGACGTGAATTTCCGTGGCAAATCTTCCAGCAAAAGCGGATGAATCCTGGGTCAACCTTTCGGGGAGAGCTTCCAGCCATTCGCTCAGCCCGCCGCCTTGACATTTTGCGAAAGCAAAACTGGAACAATTTCTTCCGGCTTGCCTTGAGCCATTGCCGCGCCATCATGAAGCACAATGACCCTGTCGGAAGCCCTCATATGACTGGGCCTTGCGGTAATCATGACAATGGTGCTCTTGCCTTTAAAAGTCGAAATCATGTGCATCAATGCCTCGTCGCCTTCCTGATCCAGATGGTTCGCCGGCTCGTCGAGCAGGATGACGGGAGGCTTGCCGAGGAATGCTCGGGCAATCGCCAGACGTTGCAGGAAGGAAAGTGACATTGAGCGTCTATTCAATGCATTTATCCTGGTCTCCAAACCTTCCGGCAGATGAGGGTCGTTATTCGCAATGCCAACTGCTGAAAGCACCCTTTTCAATTCTTCGTCGGTTGCATCGGGGGCAGCAAGCCGCATGTTTTGGGCTACCGTACCGTAGAAGAATGCAGGCTCCTGACCCAGGAAACTCAGCTTGTGCCGCACCTCTTCAAGATCAATTTGACGAAGATCGAGATCGTTGATGCGCACACTTCCGCTTTGCGGCTGATAAAGGCCAATCATGATTTTAAGCAATGTCGACTTGCCTGCGCCGCTTAACCCCGTCAGCGTAACGAACTCACCCGGCCTGAAATTGAGGGTAATATTCTTGATCGCAAGATCCGGCCGGTTCGCATAACGGAAGCAAACCCCCGACAATGACATCTGCCCCGCAGCCTTAAAACCGGCGTCCGATATGCGTCCAGGCTCGCGTTCCCGCCTGATACTCACCAGCCTGTCAATCTGTTTTATCGTTCCCACAATGTTATGCAGCCGGTGAAGAGAGAGAAAGACGGTCTGCATTGGTCCCAGAACTCTCCATACGACGGCCATGATGGCAATGAGCGCACCCAGGGACAGCGACCCATTCATCACTTCAACTGAGCCAAAGCCGAGAACTGCGGCACCTGAGATTGAGACGCCGGCTTGGGCCATAACCTGCAGGTTATTGTTGAACTGCTGGTTCTGGAACTTGCTGGTAAGGTATTTGCGATATGTCTCAGAGGCACGGTCAAGCCACACCTCTTCCGCATTGTCGGCCCGGATAAGGTTCAGCCGGGTACAAATTTCCACCAACAGAGAATCTGATTTTCCTTTCCATTCGCCTGTATCGCGCAACAGTTTTGAGAGCGCGGGGTTGGTGCACAAACCCGTAAGCGCGAGGACAACGGCGAAGGCTACCGGGATAAAGCCAAGCACTCCGCCCAGTCCGAAGATCATCAAGAAGAAAATGATGGTGAAGGGCAAATCAATTAGAGAGGTGGCCAGGCTTCCGCCGAACAGCTCCCTGCCTACCTCAAACTGCCGGAACCGTGTCAACTGCGCTCCAAGTGGTGCATTTTCGCTCATGGCAAGGGGGAAGCCCAGAACCGACTGGTAGGCCCCGGTAAGTGCCAATGCATCGAACCGGGCAGCCAGCCGTGCAATATTCGCTGCGCGATGCCTTCTAAGACGCAACTCGAGAGCAGCGACCGTCAGGCCTCCGGCAAGGAAAAATATAAGTGTGTCGGTGGATTTCGTCCCTATTGCCTTGTCGTAGACAAACATAACGTAGAATGACACAGCAAGACCCAGCAGATTGATTCCCAGGCTCTGCCAAAAAATCAGTTTAAAACTAACCTTGAACCGCCTGAGAAAGGGCCACACGAAGCCTTCGCGCTGCAGTTCTTCCTGCCTGGCAAATGGATCCAAAAGGCGAATGATGTAGAGCTCACCATTCAGGGTCCCACGTTTTGCATTTTGCCACTGGGTTGTCCTGGACGCAAAAACCCTGGCAACACCGGTTTCGTCAACGGACTGGACAACCGTTACCTCACCACTTTTAGTGACTACAACACAGGGGCAGTACTCGTCCCTTATCCGATTGGCGGGAACGTCGATTCTTTCCGTTTCAATGCCGATTCTGAGGAGTACGGCGCGAAGCGCCACAATACTGTCAACTGCCGTCTCGTGGGGCATGGCTTCGGCAATCTGCCGGGGTGTTCCGTGCCATCCCACCGACTCTGCAATGGGCACGAGGCACGACAGTATTCCTGGTTCCCCAGAAATGCCTGAATGGGAAGTGCCGCGCGCAAAAGCTTCCGCGATCTTGCGTTGCACAGCCCGTATCGGGTGCTGCTCTTCGGCCTGCACAGGAATATCGCTCATGGCACGCCCAGCACCGCTTGCGGAACCTGGGTCATTTCGGAAGAGGGGCGAACGAGTTCCAGATTCCCCTCTCCAAGTCGCCAGATCTGGTCAGCAATCGCTGCAAATGAAGGACGATTGGTGATAATCATGATGGTTGAAAAACCACTCATCCTGCGCAAGCCATTGATCAGCAATTGGTCGCTTCGCATGTCAAGCGCCCCGTTCGCTTCATCAAGGATCATCAGGCCAGGACGTCTGGCGATGGCCCGCGCAATGGCAATTCTCTGCACGAGTCCTGATGGCAATTCAGCAGAGAGTCCCTCGGAAATTACGGTTTGATAGCCCAATGGCAGTTTGCTGATGTCGGCATCAAGGCCGATAAGGCGCGCTGCTTGAACCGCCATATCCACCGCACCGCCCTTTCGAAACATGGTGATGTTATCAATAATTGTGCCCCGCATCATGGAAACACCGGGCCTGACGATTGCAGTGCGTTGCTTCAATGATTTCTTGTCAGTTATGGGATGAAAACCGCCGATCCGGATCGCGCCATCATATTCCGGCAAGGAACCGCATATCAGATCCGCCAGGGTCGATTTGCCGGAGCCATCCCGGCCGGTGATTGCAACAATGCTTCCGGCTGAGACAGTGAGCGAACAGTGGTTGAGAATCTTCGCGTCACCGGCCCGGTGACCGAATGAGACGTCAGCAAACCTAATCTCCAAAGGCTCATTTTTTTGAGGAGAGGGCGAGCACTCCTGGGCTACCGGCAAATTCAGTAAGGGCTCTGCCTTTTCAATACCAACAATTACGGATTGCAGCTCGTTCCATACTGCAACACAACGCAGCAGCGGCTGAACGGCGCGGCCGGCAAGCATCACGCAACATGCCAAGGCACCTACGGAGATCTCGCCGTTGATAACGAATACTGCGCCAACGGTAACCGTCATCATCTGCGTCAGGCTCGAAAGCAGGCCGGTAAACGCCTGAGTTTCCTCTGCCAGTCTAATCGACGCAAATGAGTGGCTTGCAACGGTTTCCTGCAATCTTTCGAAGCGGCGTTGCATCTGGTTTTCCATCGCACTTGCCTTGATCGTAGGAATTCCATTCAGCGTCTCAACCAAAAAGTCCCGCGCCTTCATGTCTTCAGTCGCGCGGCTCTCATTGATTCTCCGCACGACAACGCTGCGCCGGTGCACGGCAACGCCAAGAACACAGAACAGGAGAATTGGAACAACAACCAGCCACTGGCCGACGACGATCATCAAGCCAACATAAAGTGCCACGAAGGGCAGATCGGCCATCACAAGGCGTGACGGACTTCCGTGCCATTCAGCATAGGCGATCAATGCCTGGATGCGGTCAAAATTGCGGCTGGCCGACTCGGTTTCAAGAAGCGCTGAAGGTGCTGCCATTACCCGTTTGAGAACTTCACGATAGGTTCGCCATGCCAAAACCGTCGATGACCAGCTCACGACATGATTTCGCGCTATCCTGAAC
>JBAVOA010000018.1:0-6482 GCA_049691635.1 Aestuariivirga sp.
GTCATCGTCAAAACAAACGTCAGAAGATCCCGCAGCGGATAAGATACGGCACACAGAACAAGGGCATATTTTCCACCAAACTTCAACGAAAGCATGATATAGGTAAAAGTGACGACCGCCGACAGGAACGATGTCATGATCGGAACGCTTAGCTTTGCATCCTTATGATAGACGGATGAATAGTATACAACAACGGAAATGAAGTAAACGCCAAGCCCGGCGATGATGATGGCTGCCAAGGGGTAAGCCTCGGCATATTCTGCACCGAGTACATGGGAAAAGTAATAGGACAAAGGCCACGACGCCCCAATTCCGGCAACAGTCAGGGTTCCGAAGATAGTTAACAGCAGCCCGACGCTGAAGCGGTCCGTCACCAGAACCGGAAAGTAGACGGCCATAGTTGGTTTGATGACGTTAGAAATCAGCCGCCCAGTTGAGACGCCGATCGTGTAGAGGGCCAATTTTTCGAATCCCAAGTAATAGGAAATGAGCAGCTTGTCGGAGTGTTCAAGCACAACCGGAAATAAGCCCGCAACACTTAATTGAAGACTTTCGCGCCTATAGAGTGGTGCTTCAGAACTTGACGGCTCAAAAGTCTCAGGCTGAAGGAAGAGGAAGAATGTGTTTATCGCTGTTAGGCAGAGGTAATATGCCCCGACAAAGGCAAACATCGTGACCGACCACATTCCCGCGAAAAGAGCGAGTGAGGTAAGGATCGCGTATTTGATGAAGCTTTGTAAAGCCGCCTTGCGGAAATTCTTTCGCGACTGCACAATTTGCGCGTAAAGGTCGGTCGGGAATGCGAGGGGCAATAGCATAGACGCCGTCAGTATGCCGAGCCAGATTTCCTGTCCTTTTCGATAGAGGATTGCCGCGGTTATAATGCCTACAGCTGTCCCGATCAGTGAAAACTGCATTCGGCTGACGACAAGGGGCCAGATAACGCCTTGTTTGCCCATCACAAGATGGCGGATGGCAACTTTGTCAGCCTCCGCGAGAGTGAACAGAGTAAGAAGTCCTACGATCGACAACAAAAACCTGAATTCTCCTCCGGTCGCAAGCCCATAGTATTGCGACAGAAGGATGATAATGAGATAGTTAGACAGACCGGCGCATAGAGATGCGAGAACTGCCCAGGGCGCGTGGCGAAAACTATAAAGCATGAATTGCTTTACGTGCATGTTGGGATCGTCTTAAGAACTGGCATTGTCAACGCCATGGCTGGCGGCCGCGAGCGGAAAGGCGCTATTTTAGGTCCGTCTCCAACTTGCTTCGTGTGATTTGGGTGGGGTTTTGTTTTGCGGCAATTGATGCCGCTACGTTCGCCTGCATCCCGACACATTATTGTTTTCCTGGGCACTTCGCCGTGGCTGAGGAGTTAATCATCGTGACAGCTTAGAACGTGGGACCTGGCTTGCGGAGGCATGCGCGTGTTTCCCGACCGCCGGGGTGGTAAGATGTTCGCTCTGGCCGCGAAGTGTCGGGAGAAGCTTCTGGTATACTCGTTCCGTCTGTTCAAAGACCTCATTCCAACCCACAAAGCCCCGACGATCGACGATGAAATCCGCCGGCGATGCAATCGCCGCAGAGATTTTCTCAGCGAGTGCTTCGGCGTCTCCTTGGCGGAAATAGCAAGATTTGTTCAGTGGCATCTCGCGGTTCGCAGGAATGTCGCTGACAATCAAGGGGCTTCCGAAAGAGATCGCTTCAAGAATTGAATTCGACAGGCCTTCATGGGCAGATGCGCTTACATATGCAGAGCAGTGCTTGTAGAGGAGCGAGAGAAGCTGGCGGTCAAGCCGGCCAAGGATAAGCGTGTTCCTCCCGGCCATCGCCTTGAGATGCTCGTGAAAATTGGTCCCATCGGGGCCTCCGACGATGACAAGCTTGACGTCTGAACGGCCAAGGCGTTCCATCGCCGTGATCATGTCGACATACCCCTTGTCGACCGTCAGTCTTCCCACGGACAGTATGTAGCGCTTTCCTTCGAGACCGAGTTCAGCCCAGTAACTTCTTGCAGCATTGGTTATTTCGACGTCATCCAATCCGTTGGGAATGACAGAGACGGACTTCAATCCATGCCGAGCTGACAGATCACGCTCATATTTCTTGGAGACGACGATGACATGATCCGCGAGACTAACCTGGCGTTCGCATAGCTTGAAGCCAATGCGCCCGATCAATCCCCACTTGGCATGCTCGTAGTCAGCGGAGCCGTAGCGCATGACAACTTTCATGCCGAACAGTTTGTAAAGGAAAAGAAATATGCCAGAGTTGAGTCCCTGAAGATGCACAAGCTTCGGGCGATTGAAGAGCGCATAAACCAGGCAGAAAAAGTGGTAAACGAGTTTCTCGGTGTTCGCGACATTTATCGTTGGTATGCCAACTAGTTTCACGCCCAGATATTCAGCACACTTGATAGCTTGGCGCGTGCCAAGCAGAGTCACTTCATGGCCATTTGCGGCGAACCGGCTGAAGACATACTCGGCATGCTTCTCGGCACCGCCTTCAACGCCAGGGATGCCGCGCGCTCCAACAACCAAGATGTCTGGCATGAGTCATATTCCCGTGTCTGCCAATTTTGATCAGTTATTCAACCATTTAGAGATCGTAAGCAGGTGCGGTTGGGGAGTCAACAAATATGTAATTCAGCGCTACTTTGACACCTTAATGATCGTTTGGGGCGCGAGGCACGACGGGAGATTTACCGGTTTTACGTGACTGGATTGATAGGTGTTGGTGAGCGGAACGTGCGTGGGTCCGATGGCGGAGCGGGTAGCGCGGCGCGACCATGATTAACTGCACTACTTTATCTCGAGCGGCGATTAAGCCTGGCGCCGCTGGAAGAAGAGCTTGTGATCCAGGTGTTTCGATTGTCAAAACCGGAACGCGCCATGAATTGCATTTCATGTTCTCTGTCCGTCCCATAATGTTTTTAGTCTGTCAAAATAATGTCACTTGCATGACCCATACTTAGTGACTAGCATGGCCTTCCGTTAGGGTTGGGGCCAAGACTCTATAGTTTGTTAGTTTGGTAGTTTAGTTTTGGTACGGTCTCATGGCTATTCCAGCTCGCCATACACGCGTGACAGGATTGCGTTTTAACCACTTGCCAGGGCATCGTGGTGGCTCGGATCCTGAGCAAGGGCCGTTTTTTGTAAAGGTTTCGGAACCCGTCGAACTGAGCACATTCGGGCGCTTGGCCGAAGGCCTGCGAGGGGCCGGAACATCAAACTATGGCCGGGTTGAACGCTTGATATCGCGTAAGCCTTCCGCTTCCTTGCTTGATGGCTGGTGGCCGAAATACGGCAAGCGTTGCTTTGATGTTGTTTTTGCCAGTGTGGCGCTCGCCTTGCTGGCGCCAGCAATGGTTTTGATTGCAATGCTCGTTCGCGTGTCAAGCCCAGGGCCTGTTTTCTTCAGACAGATGCGCCATGGCCGCGATTACAAGCTGTTCAAAATCTACAAGTTTCGGACAATGGTCATGAGTAACTCGAGCAGCGGTATCATCATGCAGACGAAAGAGCATGATGAACGCGTGTCCCGGATTGGGGCTTTTCTGAGGCGCACCAGTCTTGACGAGTTGCCCCAGCTATTCAATGTCTTGGCGGGAGACATGTCGATCGTCGGGCCCCGGCCGCATGCGCCCTTGACAGCGATTGGCGATACCTTCTTCGAGACGCTCGCCACGACCGAAAAATACTGCATCCGTTACAGCGTGAGACCTGGCATCACAGGGCTTGCTCAAGTGTCAGGCTGCAGAGGTGCAATGCCGGCGCGCGAGACGGCCATCGAGCGGCTTGAGCACGACATCCAGTATCTCCAAGAACTGAGTTTTCGGCTTGAAATGAAAATTATCATGCGGACCTTCGTCAATGAATTCCTGACAGGCAAGGCTCACTGAGGGAGTCGCCCCTGAACAATTCCGAACGCATTTGTGAGATTGACTGATCGGCTTTGGAGCTTTGAAGAGATCGTTGCTGGCATGGACACTATTGCTTCAAAGGCCGGACGGCCCAAGGTTTACAAAAGACGCGATCAAAAGATTTCAAACCATACACTACCCGCTCTAGGCAAAATTGGATTCGACTCATTTGAGGGCGTATGTTAAGTTTTTTGTTAATTATCTCGATGTGGCAGATACAAACTAAACTCGAGTTGGTGGCCTAACTCACTACGTCGTCGTTGTGCCCAGTCCCGACGCCCCAGGTTTGGGTCCGGCGGTGCGCTTAAACGAACGGGGGAGTAATCATCATGGTGAGCCAATGGCTTTAGATCTGGTGTCATAGAATATGGCAACATTTACTGGCACCGGGAACGACGACACCGCAGACTTCACCAGCGGCACCTTGACGGGCTTCACGGGTGGCACTCTGGCTGAACTGCTGGATTCGATTGGCGATAGCTTTGTCGGCGGTGCCGGCAACGATGTCGTTAACGCAGGCAACGGCGACGACACCATTTATGGCGGCCTCGGCGCAGACACTCTCAGTGGCGGCGCCAGCAACGATATCTTCCAGTTCATCAGTGGCGATCTCGCCGGCGACGTCATCGACGGTGGCAGCGGAACTGATACCCTTGCCCTTCTGTCTGGAACCGCCAACGATGATATCTCCGCCGTTTCGATCACCAGCATAGAAAACCTGGTTCTTGGTTCCTCTACAGACTCCGTTATCATGACGGGCGCCCAGTTCGCTGGGTTTGGTTTGGTCAATGGTGGATTGGGAGCCGATACGGTCCGGGTCAATTTCAGTGGCGCTTATGATCTGACAGTCTCACCCACAGTGACAGGTGTTGAGCAGCTGACCTTTGTGGGATCAGGCTCAAACGACACGATTACGGTGAATCCTGACCTGTTTGATGCCGCCTATGGCCTCGACGGAGGCGCGGGCACTGACGTATTCGTAATGGTCACCAATCGAGCGAATTTCAATTGGAATGCTATCTTCCCAAGTGCCGGTGGTTTGAACAATTTTGAAGCCTACAACATTATCGACGGCGACGGCTCCGACATACTGGATCTATCGCAATCGAATCGCAACTTCTCAGTCTCTGGCAACGGCGGTGACGACACCATCACCACTTTCACCGGAAATGATACGATCACCGGCGGTACGGGCAATGATATCATAAATGGCGCCGGCGGCACTGACACGGTGAATTTCACGGGTCCGCTCTCGAACTACGTCATCGTCCTGAATGCCAACGGCACCTATTCAGTAAACGACACTGTCGGCAGCGATGGCATGGACACGCTCAGCAACATCGAACTGGTGAAGTTCAATGGAGTGTCCTACACGCTGAGCACGCTAGTAGGTTCCTCGGGAGCTACGTTCACGGGAACGACAGGCAACGATCTGGCCAATGCCAGCACCGGAATCATTACCGGATTCACCGGCGGCTCGCTGGCGCAGCTGCAGGATTCAATCGGTGACATTTTCAACGGAGGCGCTGGCAACGATACCGTCGTGGCTGGCAGCGGTGACGATGTCTTGAATGGCGGCATTGGGGCAGACACTCTCAGCGGTGGCACCGGCAACGATACCTTCCAGTTTGTCAACGGCGATATCGTCTCAGGGGATATTCTTGATGGTGGCGCCGGCACCGATACGCTGAAGGTGCAATCGGGAACCGTATCGTTTGACCTGAGCGTTGCTTCAATCATCAGTGTCGAAAAACTGTCGGCCGGGACCGGCAATGACAGCATCAACATGACCATCGCGCAGTTTGATGCGTTTTCATCGATTGACGCCGGCACGGGAACCGATACCCTCAGTGCTACTCTCAATGGCACCTATGACCTTTATGCTGGAGGCGAGCCGGTCCTGACTGGCGTCGAGAACCTTTATTTCATTGGCGGAATTAACAACGATTCCCTGACTATTAGCGCATCCCTGCTCGACGCGTCAGCCAAAATCGATCTCGGCGCAGGCACCGACGCCTTGGTTGTCAAGAACAATCTTGCTTCCTTCAACTGGTTGTCCCTGGTTTCACCAACGTTTAGTGGCGTGGAGAACATCACCATCGACGACGTTGCCGGAAACGCCAATATCGATGTCCAGGGATCTACGCGGAGTTTTGTTATCAATGGAAATGCCGGCGATGATACGCTGTCGGGCTATTCCGGGGCCGATACAATCACAGGCGGCGCAGGAAATGACTCGCTGAATGGTGGCTCGGTGACAACGGGCGGCAATGACACCGTAGTTTTCTCGGGACCAATTGGCAACTACACGGTCGTCAATCTCGGTGGCAGCGTGTTCACCATCACTGACAATGTTGGCACTGACGGTACTGATCGCATTGTCAACTTCGAATTCGTCGTCTTTGGAGGCGTCACCTACAGCATTAACAATATCGGCGGTGGAACACCTCCGCCCTCGGCCACGTTCACCGGAACGTCCGGGAATGATGTGGCGAACGTGGGCGGCACCGGCACGCTGACCGGCTTTACCGGCGGCACTATTGCCCAGCTGCAGGAT
>JBAVOA010000019.1:0-6554 GCA_049691635.1 Aestuariivirga sp.
ATATCGTCGCAACCTATGGCTCGACCGCCATCCTGGCCAAACAGATCGCCGAGGCCGCCCCTGCCGATATTTTCATTTCCGCCGATCTCGCCTGGATGGACGACGTCGCCAAAAAGAACTTGATCAAGCCGGACTCCCGGAAAAACTTGGTTGGCAACACCCTTGTTCTTGTCGGAGCGGCGGGAACAGACCTGAAAATAGACCTCGGCAAAGACTCAAATCTGGCGGCCGCTCTCGGCGCTGAAAAACTGGCCGTAGGCGATGTGAAATCGGTTCCCGCAGGCAAATACGCCAAGGCCGCATTGGAAAGCCTCGGCCTCTGGACCAGCGTCGAACCCAACTTGGTCATGCAGGAAAATGTACGCGCCGCCCTGGCGCTGGTCGCCCGTGGCGAGGCCAAGCTTGGCATTGTCTACGGCAGCGATGCCGTGGCGGAATCGAAAGTTCAGGTCGCCGCCAATTTCCCGGAAACCAGCTATAGGCCAATTCTCTATCCCGCTGCCGTCATTACCGCTTCAACCAATCCGGAGGCCCAGCCATTTCTTGATTTCCTGTCGTCCAAGGATGCCCAATTGATCTTTAAGAAAAATGGCTTCACCCTGTTGGAATGAGTCTGTCACCCGAAGAGTGGACCACCATATTTCTCAGCCTGCGCGTTGCCCTCTTGGCAACGCTCATCTGCCTTCCCGTCGGCCTCGGCCTCGCCTGGCTGCTGGCCCGTAAAGACTTTTGGGGGAAATCAATCCTCAACAGTCTGATCCACCTGCCGCTGGTTTTACCACCCGTGGTCACCGGCTATCTGCTGCTCGTGGCTTTCGGAAAAAGAGGTGTGTTTGGAGCATCTCTTGAAAACGCATTCGGCCTGGTCTTCGCCTTCCGCTGGACCGGGGCTGCTTTGGCCGCGGCCCTTATGGCCCTTCCTCTCATGGTCCGCGCCATCAGGCTCTCGATCGAAAGCATCGACCAGCGACTGGAAGGGGCGGCATCGACGCTCGGCGCAAGCCCGCTGAAGGTTTTTGCCACCGTCACCCTGCCCCTCGCGGCGCCAGGCATGCTTGCGGGAACCATACTCACCTATGTAAAGGCCCTTGGCGAATTCGGCGCAACGATCACTTTTGTTTCAAACATCCCCGGCCAGACGCAAACACTCTCGCTTTCAATCTACAGCCTGCTGCAAACACCTGACGGCGATGCGGCAGCCCTGCGCCTGATCCTGCTTTCCATTGCACTCGCTCTTGCAGCCTTGCTCGCGTCTGAGCTTCTGGCAAAGCGCCTCACCCGCCGCGTGACGGGCACAGCATGATCGATATCTCCGTCAAGAAGACCCGCCCGAATTTCAAACTTGATGTGAACGTCAAATTTGGCTCCGGCATCACGGCCCTGTTCGGGGCATCGGGTGCGGGAAAATCAAGCCTCCTGAACCTGATCGCGGGTCTGGAACAGCCCGACAGCGGCCGCATCCGCATCGGCAGCGAAGTGCTCTTTGACAGCAACGCGAAGATCAATCTCGCCGTGCACAAACGCCGCATTGGCTATGTCTTTCAGGACGCCCTGTTGCTGCCCCACCTGACGGTGCGGGGAAACCTGCGCTATGGTCTAAGGCAGGGTGGCATGGAATTTTTCCCCATCATCGAGTTTCTGGGGCTTTCCAACCTCCTGGAGCGGCGGCCCGCAACGCTTTCCGGTGGCGAGCGCCAGCGCGTTGCCATCGGCCGGACGCTCCTGTCAGCGCCGCGCCTGGTTCTCATGGATGAACCGCTGGCAAGCCTGGACATGGAGCGCAAGCGCGAAATATTCCCCTACATCGAACAACTGCAAAGCAAATTCAAAATTCCGGTGATCTTTGTCTCCCATGCCATAGAAGAGGTGGCCCGCCTGGCCCAACAGGTCGTCGTGATGAGAGAGGGCAAAATCGCCGCCGAAGGCAGTCCGCAGGCTGTGATGAACCTGCCTGACGGTCACGCCAGCCGCTTTGAACGAACCTCTATTCTCACCGCCAAGCCAACCTCATATGATTCCGTCTATGGTCTCACAACGCTCAGCCATCCGGCCGGAAACATTTCACTCACCGGTCAATTCACCGGCGGCAAGACGCCAATTCGCATCGTCGTGCGTGCCACTGATGTAACCTTGGCGCTGAGCAGGCCCACGGATATTTCCGCCCGCACCATGTTGAAAGGCGCCATCGCCAAATGCGAGGTCGACGGAAGTCCCACCGCCATCATTCATGTCATACTGGAGGGCGGTGAAGAACTGTCAGCAGCCCTCACCCGCAAAGCCATGGATCAAATGCACCTTGAACCGGACCAGGCCATCTGGTGCCTGCTGAAATCAGTGTCCATTGACGAACGCTGGATAGCTTCAGGCTAAGTTCAGGCCCAGGTCCCGCTGGGTCTTCTTCGGAAGATTGAGGGAAGCAAGACGATGGCTTTCGCGCAGATAGTCTTTCAGCGCGCCATCATCCATACTGTCGGCTGACGTGCGTTGAATCCACGACATGCCGCGCGACGCGAGATAGGGCGCAGGGCGCAGCCCATTCTGCTCTTTCAGAAGATCAAAGCTCAGCGGCGAACATTTGAAGGTAACCGCAAGCGCATCCCCATTGCTCCAGCCCGCAATGGCAAATACCTTGCCGCCGACCTTCCACACATGGGCTCCGCCCCATTGGACCACATGGGTTGCGTGCGGCAATTTTGCGCAAAAGGAATTGTAGCCTTCAAGCCTCACGGTGCCCACCCTTGTTGGACGCAAGAAGCTTTGCCAGTTTGGCTTGAACCAGTTCCGTGGCTCCGTTTTCGATATCGCGGAAGATCGCAACCACCGACTGGCCAAAGGGCGTGATCCGCGCGCCGCCGCCGCCCGCGCCGCCCGTTGCCGTCTCAACCACCGGTTTCCCAAAAATCCCGTTGAGCTCGTCAATCAGCAGCCAGGCCCGCCGGTAGGACATCTCCATCTGCCGCGCCGCCGCCGAAATGGAACCGGTCTTGGCAATAAGTTCCAGCAACTGAATTTTTCCAGGACCAAGGCGAACCGCGGTCCCGAAATCAATCTTGATCGCCGCGCGGGGAAGCTTTGTCATGACGGCACACTATTGCATGCCGCCATGAGAGTGAAGGCCAGCGTCAAACGGGATCAGTGCAGCGTCACCACATTGCTGATCTTCGGCTTGTCGCCCATCAGCAGGCCGTTGAAGGTGAACTTGCCATTGGCAACGCCGACTTCCACCGTGTCGCCATCCTTGACCCGGCCTGCCAGGAGCTCTTCGGCAAGCGGATCCTGAATGGATTTCTGGATCACCCGCTTCAAGGGCCGCGCGCCATAGGCCGGATCATAGCCCTTCTCGGACAGCAGGCTGCGTGCCGCTTCGTCGAGTACCACTTCAATTTTCCGATCAGCCAGCAGCTTCTTCAGGCGCAGCAACTGGATGTCGACGATGGCGCCCATGTGGGCCCGCTTCAGCCGGTGGAACAGGATGATCTCATCCAGCCGGTTGAGGAACTCGGGGCGGAAGGCGCCACGCACCACGCCCATCACCTGCTCGCGCACTTCGTCCACATCCTGATTCTCACCAAGCGCCACAAGATATTCCGACCCGAGATTTGAGGTCATGATAATCAGGGTGTTCTTGAAATCCACGGTCCGGCCCTGCCCATCGGTCAGGCGGCCGTCATCAAGCACCTGCAGCAGCACGTTGAAGACATCAGGATGGGCCTTTTCCACTTCGTCGAACAGCACAACCTGATAGGGCCTGCGCCGCACGGCCTCCGTCAGGGCGCCGCCCTCGTCATAGCCAACATAGCCCGGAGGGGCGCCGATCAGACGCGACACCGAATGCTTTTCCATGTATTCCGACATGTCGATGCGCACCAGGGCGTGCTCGTCATCGAAGAGATAGTTTGCCAGCGCCTTGGTCAATTCGGTCTTGCCGACGCCCGTGGGGCCGAGGAACATGAATGAACCGATGGGCCGGTTGGGATCCTGCAAACCCGCCCTGGCGCGGCGCACAGCAGTTGCGACCGCTTCCACCGCTTCGGCCTGGCCGACAACCCGTTTTCCCAGCTCCACTTCCATCTGGAGCAGTTTTTCCCGCTCGCCTTCCAGCATCTTGTCGACCGGAATGCCGGTCCAGCGCGAAACCACCTGGGCCACATGGGAGGCGGTCACCGCCTCTTCCAGCATGGAGGTTGAACCCGATTCTTCCGCTGCCTTCATTTTCTTTTCAAGCGCCGGGATGGTGGAATAGGCAAGCTCGCCAGCCTTGGCGAAATCGCCGCGCTGCTGGGCCTGGTCAAGCTGCAGCCGCGCCTTCTCCAGCTCTTCCTTGAGCTTGGAGGCAGATGCCAGCTTTTCCTTCTCCGCCTGCCAGTTGCGGGTGATCACGGCCGATTTTTCCTCCTGCTCCGCCAGTTCCTTTTCAAGCTTCTGCAAACGGTCCTTGGACGCCGTATCGGACTCCTTCTTCAGGGCCTCGCGCTCGATCTGCAACTGCATGATGCGGCGGTCAATCTCATCAAGCTCTTACGGCTTGGAATCAACCTGCATACGCAGCCGCGCGGCAGCCTCGTCCATCAGGTCAATCGCCTTGTCCGGCAGGAACCGGTCGGTGATGTAGCGGTTGGAAAGCGTTGCCGCGGCGACAATCGCTGAATCGGTAATCCGCACGCCGTGATGCAGCTCGTATTTTTCCTTGATGCCGCGCAGGATCGAAATCGAATCTTCAACCGAGGGTTCGCCCACAAAGATGGGCTGGAACCGGCGCGCCAGCGCCGCATCCTTTTCCACATGCTTGCGGTATTCATCCAGTGTCGTTGCACCGACGCAATGCAGATCGCCCCGCGCCAGCGCAGGCTTCAGCAGGTTCGAAGCGTCCATCGCGCCGTCCGCCTTGCCAGCGCCAACAAGCGTGTGCATCTCATCGATGAACAGGATGATGCCGCTGTCATCGGCGGTCACTTCGGAGAGAACCGCCTTCAGCCGCTCCTCAAACTCGCCGCGGAATTTGGCACCCGCAATCAGCGAGCCCATGTCCAGCGCCATCAGCTTCTTGCCGCGCAGGCTTTCCGGCACATCGCCTTTGACAATGCGCAGGGCAAGCCCTTCGGCAATGGCGGTCTTGCCCACGCCGGGCTCACCGATCAGGACCGGATTGTTCTTGGTGCGCCGCGACAGTACCTGGATCGTGCGGCGGATTTCTTCATCACGCCCGATGACCGGATCAAGCTTGCCTTCCTTGGCGGCTTCGGTCAGATCCCGGGCATATTTCTTCAAGGCATCATAGCCCTGCTCGGCGGACGCCGTATCCGCTGTCCGGCCCTTGCGCACCGCGTCAATGGCCTGATTGAGCTTCTGGGCCGTAATCCCGGCATTCTTCAAAATCTTGGACGCTTCCGAGGGTTCAATGGCGAGTGTCTGCAGCAGCCGTTCGGCCGAGACAAAGCTGTCCCCCGTTTTGCTCGCCAGTTTGAGGGCCGCTTCAAAAACCCGTGCCATTTCAGGTGACAGGTAAACCTGCCCGCCGCCGCCGCCGGTAACCTTCGGCATCCTGGCCAGCGCGGCTTCCGTATCCTGCAGGGCCTGCCGGCTGTCGCCACCCGCAGCCTTGATCAGGCCTGAAGCCAGGCCTTCCTCATCATCGAGAAGGACCTTCAGCACATGTTCCGGTGAAAATTTCTGATGCCCTTCACGCAGGGCCAGCGACTGCGCCGACTGGATAAAGCCGCGCGAGCGTTCCGTATATTTTTCAAAATCCATTCGCTTCTCCTCCAGGCGCGTTAACCCGAGGCCCGACGAGGCACCCCAAGAACACCCTTAAAAAGGATATGGGGGCAATTCCGCCCCCATCAAGTGACGGCAATAACTTTATTCCCCCTGGGGGGCCTCATCTGCCGCAATGGCGGCGCGCGAACGCCGTGGACTGCGCACCTTCTTTTCGGCGACCGGTTCCGCAGCCGCCTCGATTGGCGCCGCGGTTGGACGGCGCAGGAAAGACGGGGCTTCCCATTGGCCGGAACCTGCTTCTTCCCCACCGCCGCTGGGCCGTGCCGCAACGGCTGGTTCGCTCGGCACATGAGCCTCAGGCTCTGCCGGGCGTGGCTGGTTGTCACCATCTCTTTGCTGGTCACCCCGGTTCTGCCACCGGGGACGAAACCGTTCCCGGTTGCCATCACGGTTTTCGCGCTGGCGGGAGTTGCGCTGCTCGGAACGGTCCATGTCCTGGGCGCCCGCTTCGCCACCTTCGGATTGCTCACCCATGCCAGCCGGCCCGCCTTCCGACGCCATCCCTTGCTGGGCGGCTTCGGACTCGCCTTCTCCTGCGTCGCCGCCTTCCTCGTCAAAATCCTCGTCTTCCGGACGGCGCAACTGCTGCGTCGGCTGGCCCACCGGCTGGGCCGCGGCCATCACCCGGAAATAATGTTCGGAAAACTGGAAATAGCTTTCGGCCATGACATTGTCGCCAGACGACTGCGCATCGCGGCCCAGCTGCATGTATTTCTCGGCTACCGTTTGCGCCGTGCCCCGCACCTTCACATCAGGCCCGTTGCTCTCATAGACCC
>JBAVOA010000020.1:0-2193 GCA_049691635.1 Aestuariivirga sp.
ATGACCGGCCCCTGATCAGGCGGCGATTTTTTTCGACTGCTCAAGGGCGCGGCTGATGGTATCGAGAAGGACTTCGGGGGCCACCGGTTTGCGGATAAATTCAAACAGCTTGAGATTGATGGCGCGCAGGCGGGTTGAGCTTTCAACATCGGCCGAGACCATGACATAGACCGATTTGCAGCCCAGGGCCTGCATGGTTTCCACCACGTCGAGGCCATTCTTGAGGCTGCCAAGCCGGAAGTCGAAAAGGCCCACGGAAAAGGTCTGCCCAATGGCAAATTCCAAGGCGGATTCCGGATCGGCGAAGCCCTTCACCTTGTAGCCAATATCAGACAGCAGTTCCGCCGTGGTGGTCAGCAGATCGAGGTCATCATCCAGGATCAGGACGTCGACATGCTTGTCGGTGGTAGCCATTGCTATGCGCCTTGCCTCAGTTCGCCCGCTATAAGGTTTTGATTATGCGGGAGAAGCTTTACAATTTGCTAAATGGCGTCACTATAAAATGGTTAACGGACCCACCGAAAGGGGCTCAACTGTGGATTGACCGGCCGGCAACGGCCATGGCGGCTTCCTTGACCGCTTCGGAAAGCGTGGGGTGGGCGTGGCAGGTGCGGGCCAAATCTTCGGCCGAGCCGCCAAATTCCATCAAAACCGCGATTTCATGGATCAGTTCACCCGCCGTTGGCCCGATGATATGAGCCCCCAGCACCCTGTCGGTGCGGGCGTCTGCCAGGATTTTCACGAAACCATCGGTGGTCTGGTTGGCCTTGGCCCGGCCATTGGCGAGGAACAGGAATTTCCCGGCCTTGTAGTCAATACCTGCGGCCTTGAGCTCTTCTTCGGTCTTGCCCACGGAAGCGACTTCGGGAGAAGTATAGACCACGCCAGGGATCACATCATAGTTGACGTGGCCCGCTTGCCCTGCGAGCAATTCGGCCAGCGCCACGCCCTCGTCTTCGGCCTTGTGGGCCAGCATAGGCCCCTTGATCACGTCGCCGATGGCATAGATGCCCTTCAGGCTGGTTTCATAATGTTCTCCCACCTCGATACGGCCCTTGGCATCGCGCCTGATGCCTGCTTTCTCGCAGCCCAGGCCTTCGGTGAAGGGCACGCGGCCAACGGCCACCAATACCACATCGGCATCAAGGGATTCAGCCGCACCACCCGTGTTGGGTTCAATCTGCAGGGTGACACCCGCCTTGGTTTTCGCAGCACTGGCCACCTTGCTGGAGAGCTTGAAGGTGAAGCCCTGCTTTTGCAGCAGGCGCTGGAAATTCTTGGCCACTTCCAAATCCATACCGGGCAGGATGCGGTCGAGATATTCAATGACCGTAATCCGGGAGCCGAGCCTGGCATAGACGGAGCCGAGTTCGAGGCCGATGACGCCCGCTCCGATGATGGCGAGATGGGCCGGAACTTTGGCAAGTTCGAGCGCGCCGGTTGACGAGACGATCTGCTTTTCGTCGATGTCGATGCCCTTGAGTCTGGCAACATCGGAACCCGTGGCGATGACAATGTTTTTTGTTTCAACAGTCTGGCCTGCAACATCAATCCTGCCGGTGCCCAGAATCTTTCCGGTCCCGCGGAACACCGTCACCTTGTTTTTCTTCAGCAGGAAATCGATGCCCTTGGTGTTACCATCGATGGCTTCCTGCTTGAAGCCCATCATCCTGGGCAGGTCAAAGGTTGGAGAAACAGTGATACCCATTTTGGAAAATGAATGTTTGGCCTCGGCAAAAAGTTCGGAGGCATGGAGCAGGGCCTTGGAGGGAATGCAGCCCACGTTCAAACAGGTGCCGCCATGGGTGGCGCGCTTTTCGATGACAGCCACTTTCAGGCCCAATTGGGCGGCGCGGATGGCGCAGACGTAGCCGCCGGGGCCGGTGCCGATGATGGTGAGATCGAATTGTTCAGCCATGGGGGTCTTTCCTGCCAATCCTCAAGATATCAAGTGCTGCGGCCGCCTGAAACACTCAGGCAGGCCCCTATTACATAGGAAGCCTTTTCCGAGGCCAACCAGACAATCGCTTCTGCCACTTCGAGCGCCGTGCCCTCGCGCTGCATGGGAATTTGGCTGCGCATCTGGGCCACCCGGTCCGGTTCGCCGCCGGAAGCGTGAATTTCCGTATCGATAATTCCAGGCCTGACGGCGTTCACCCGGATGCCCTCGGCGGCCACTTCGCGGGCCAGCCC
>JBAVOA010000021.1:0-2535 GCA_049691635.1 Aestuariivirga sp.
TCCTTCTCCTTTCCAGTTCAATACTCCCATATCATCTGGTTCAGAAAAAGCCGGTCAGGTCACCGCATTCCCAAGGCAATTGCACCGATGATGAATGCACATTTTAGAGGTTTCATGGCCTACCTCCAAACCTGAGGGAAGCAGAGTCCGCTAAACCGCTTGTTGCATTTGCGCCACGATACCGGGAAATTTAGAAATTTTGCTCTTTTCGTCTCCCAGAGAGTCCCCGCAGATTAGAAATTACCAATACGGATAGGCAATAACTATTTGAAATCATTGGTGGCCCCGACTGGATTCGAACCAGTGGCCCTCAGTTTAGGAAACTGATGCTCTATCCAACTGAGCTACGGGACCTCTCGCATGCCTTATAGTTTGGAATGCGCCCAAAAGAAAAGGCCCGCGTTTACGGCGCGGGCCTGAAGTTTGCTGTCTGGTAACTTGATTCGCTTACGCGGCTTCTTCGGTAGAGGCTTCTTCCTCGGCTTTTTCGCCAGCGGCCTGGGCGCGCTTGGCGTTCTTGGCGAGGAATTCAGAGAGTTCCTTCACCGATTGATCGTCATCAACCTTCCTGACGGCCGCAAGTTCGCGGGCCATGCGGAGCAGGGCCTGTTCGAACAGCTGGCGTTCAGAATAGGATTGTTCGGGCTGGCGGTCAGAGCGGTAGAGATCGCGCACGACTTCGGCCACGGCAATAAGATCGCCAGAGTTGATCTTTGCATCATATTCCTGGGCACGCCTCGACCACATGGTGCGCTTGATACGGGCGCGGCCACGGATAACCTTCATGGCGTGCTCGATTAGGCCGCGGTCAGCCAGGCGGCGCATGCCCTTCTGCTCGGCGCGATTGGTCGGGACCTTGAGGCGCAATTTCTCGCGCTCGAAATCAACGATGTAAAGCTCCAGTTTCGAACCGGCAATTTCCTGTTCCTCAATGGCCGTGATTCTGCCAACGCCATGGGCGGGATAGACCACCTGCTCACCAATCTTGAAGGAGAGCTTCTTTGGAGCCGGGGGAGCCGTCGCCACGGCAGGCTTTGCAATCACGGTCGCAGGCGCTGCCACGGGCTTTGCGGCCACCGCTGCGGGCTTTGGGGCCGCTGGCGTAGCCATAGGCTTGGCAACAGGCGCTGCGGCAGCGTGGGCCGCCTTGGCCTGCTTTACATGTCCGGTGACCTTGGTCAGGATCGTCTTCTTGGCGACGGGCTTTGCTAGCGGATCAGTTTTTGCCTTTGGCTTGGCCTTTTCAACCCTTGCCTTGGATTTTGCCGCGACTTCCTTAGCCTTGGTTGCAACTTTTGTCTTTGCAACCTGCTTTTTGGCGTTGGCTGATTTCTTTGCCAAAGCTGCCTTTTTGACTGTTTTTTTCATTTTTATCCTTTGCCTTCGCCTGGACCCTAGTTTTGCCGCCATACGGGCGAAAAAATAACCGAGCTTTGGAGGCTCGGGTCTGATGACTTGCAGGGGGTGTGTTTACATTAAATAGCTATATAGCATGAATTTAAGGAAATTTAAAGCGTGATATATCCGTGTACGGTCTATCCAGGCATCGAAGCCCTGCGTTATTCACAGGATGGTTAACGAATTCAATCGCCTTCGCCGGGGTTTTCCGAGAAATGAGCCTCAAATTTGCCTGCGACGCCATCAAACTTCTTGGCGTCTGCCGGCGCGTCACGCTTGATGGAGATATTTGGCCATTTTGGCGCGTATTCCGTGTTGATTTTCAACCACTTTTCAAGACCTGGTTCGGTATCCGGTTTGATCGCGTCGGCCGGGCATTCAGGCTCGCAAACACCGCAATCGATGCATTCGTCTGGGTGGATGACCAGCATGTTTTCACCCTCGTAGAAGCAGTCCACGGGGCATACTTCAACGCAGTCCATGTATTTGCACTTGATGCAGTTTTCAGTGACGATGTAGGTCATGACGGTCCAGTTGTTCTTTATAACGAACGACGCTTAGCAAGGATTTTTGCCTTATGCACGGTCTTTTTCGCCGCGTGAAGGGGCAGACGCGAGGTCTTCGTATAGCTGGCATGCTTGGGTAAATGGCCCGCGGCGGATTCCGATATCCTTCACTCGTAAAACGCGTACGTGCTCGCCAATGGCAATGGTCAGAACATCGTTGGGGCGCACAATATGACCGGGCTTGGTAACCTTCGCCCGGTTCAGGCGCACGTGCCCGGCTTCAACCAGTTCGACGGCCGTGGGGCGCTGCTTCACGATCCGGGCGAACCACAACCACTTGTCGAGACGTTGTGTCAGCTTTTCTTACCCGCCATTTGAGCCTTGAGGACGCCAAGAACGGCAAAAGGCGAATTGGGATCCAAGGGTTTTTCGGGGCGATGCCTAGGCTCCTCGTGGCGCTCCTTGCGCTCATTTGGCTGGGTCTTGTGGTGCGACCTTGGGGGACGTTCCTTCTGATCCTTGGACTTAGTCTGGAACTTTTCAGGCGTTTTGGCTTCCGCGCGGTGGCGAAAGGGGCCGGTATCCTTTGGCCACCAGACCTCGATTTCAACTTCCTCAAGGGTGGGCAGGG
>JBAVOA010000022.1:0-1598 GCA_049691635.1 Aestuariivirga sp.
GATGTGGGGTCCCTCGTCTCCATGTCAGAAGCGCGGGCTCTTTCTTTTGTTTGGAGGAAGGTGGGCGCGATGCCAGCAAGGTCTGCGCAGAGATCCATGGTCCGATCAGGTCGAAGTGGGCCAGATCTGTTTCGCGAAGATTCAAGCTCCATTCCGAACCAGGCCTCTTCCTCGTTCCCGCTGGACAACCAAGGTACCGCAACTGAAAGAACCACTCCCCTGACAAGCTTGTCCCAACCCGGTGGACAACCGCGATAATCCCAGGCCGGTCACCGGCTGTTTGCCGGAGGTAGACCCCGATGGCAATCTCTTCACGATCCATCATGTAGCCGATGGTTACACGAGTATTGACCGAAGGTCAAGGCAAACTTAGCGGCAGAAGCTGGATTCTTGACTCACGATCAGACGGGATCTAGATAGTGTAGTCACGAGAATAGGAAATATGAGAGGATTGCGGAGCCCGAGAAGGAGGCCCGCATGAAGAAAACAAGCCCTGCCCATCGCCGCCACGATCTCTCCGATGACACATGGAAGTTACTGGAGCCGCATTTGCCGGGGCGGGAAGGTGTATGGGGAGGCGTGGCGAAAGACAACCGTTTGTTCATCAACGCCGTGTTCTGGATCATCCGCACAGGCGCGCCGTGGCGGGATTTGCCGCCTGATTTGGGGAATTGGAGCAATACGCACCGCCGGTTTATCCGCTGGCGGGACAAGGGCATCTGGGAAGCCCTGCTGGACGTTCTGATTGACGAGCCGGATTACGAATGGCTGATGATCGACGCCAGCCATTGCAAGGTTCACCCGCATGCCGCCGGCGCCAAAGGCGGCAATCAGGCGATGGGCCGCACAAAAGGGGGCTCAACACCAAGGTACATCTGGCCGTGGATGCGCATGGTATGCCGGTCAGAGTCCTTGTTACGCAAGGTCCCACGGCGGATTGCACACAGGCTGGCCGCCTGATGGAAGGGATCGATGCCGATCATCTGATCGCGGACAAAGGCTATGATACCGATGCGATCCTTGAACTGGCGCAGGCGCGGGGTATGAACGTCGTCATCCCGCCAAAGACAACCCGCACAGTCCAAAGACCCTACGACGAAGACCTCTATAAAGCACGTCACCTGGTCGAAAACGCGTTCCTGATGCTCAAAAGATGGCGGGGCATTGCGACACGCTACGCCAAAAACAGCACGTCCTTCCTCGCCGCTGTCCACATCAGATGCCTCGCTCTCTGGCTTGCCATCTCGTGACTACACCATCTAGCAGAAGCTAGCTCATTCTATGCAGGAGTTGATTTGGATTAACGGCGGTTTTCCTTCGAGAGTTTCTTGAACATCGTCGCCTTCTTTTTCTTCGGCGGCTTTGATTCGGCGCAGTCGACTGCCTCGTCGAGCCACGAGGCCAAAGCGGACGCCGCGCGATAGCCGGCTTCGCTGATGAACAGGAAGCCTTTGAGCGGCTTGCCAGTAAGATCCATCTCACGGGCGTGGGGTTTTTTGAGAAGAGATCCGCAGCAATCAGACATCACACGATGAGGCGGTCCTTCTCGATTCTGCAACACAGGTTGCCATTCAGCATGAATCAGAGGCCACCGAACA
>JBAVOA010000023.1:0-5878 GCA_049691635.1 Aestuariivirga sp.
GGCCCGTTGCCGCCGGAAACGCCGGCGCGAGGACACCTGCTGATGGCCCATTCCGCCCTTGGCCCGCGTGTCCTGCTCCGGCGGCTCCGCGAGGTCATGGCGGAGCCGGAGACGGCACAAAAGCGGCGTGACAAGATTGCCCAGCTGTTCGCGGCCAACCTGGTGGCCGAGGTGTGCTCCATCTATGTGATGCGGCCGGGGCAAATCCTTGAGCTCTATGCAACGGAAGGCCTGAAGCGCGCCGCTGTCCACAAATCCAAACTGAAAGTGGGCGAAGGCCTGGTGGGCCTGATCGGCGAGCAGGCCATCGGCCTCAATCTGGCCGACGCGCAAAGCCATCCGTCGTTCAAATACCTGCCGGAAACCGGCGAAGAGATCTACCATTCCTTCCTCGGCACGCCCATCATGCGCGGCGGCACGGTGATCGGCGTTCTGGTCGTGCAAAACCGCACGCAGCGGCACTATTCCGAGGAAGAGGAGGAAGCGCTGCAGACTACGGCCATGGTGCTGGCCGAGGTCATAGCATCCGGCGAACTGCGCGAAGTGGCGCGCGAGGTGGCGGCTGACGTTGCCCATATGCGCAGCCATCACTTGCGCGGGGAATCGCTGGCGGACGGCATTGCGCTGGGCCATGTGGTTCTGCATGAACCCCGCGTCACGGTCCACAATCTCATTGCCGAAAGCATTCCGCTGGAAAAGAAACGGCTTGATGCGGCGGTCCAGCAACTGCATCTGCAGGTCGATGAATTGCTGGATGGCACTGAATCGGCGCGCGGCGGGGATTATTCCGATGTGCTGGAAACCATCCGCATGTTTGCCCATGACAAGGGCTGGGTGAACCGCCTGGGTGAAGCGGTTGAAACGGGGCTGACCGCCGAGGCGGCTGTCGAGCGGGTGCAGAATGACAACCGGGCCCGCATGATGCGCACCCCCGATGCCTACCTGCGCGAGCGCATGCATGATCTCGACGATCTTTCAAACCGCCTGATGCGCATTCTGACCGGCGCGGTGGCGACGGCCTCGCGCAGCGATCTGCCGGCCAATGCCATTATCGTCTCGCGCAATATGGGTCCTGCCGAACTGCTCGATTATGACCGCAGCAAGATACGTGGCGTCATTCTTGAGGAAGGCGGAAAGACCAGCCATGTTGCCATTGTGGCCCGGGCGCTCGGCATTCCGGCGGTGGGGCAGGCTGCGGGGCTCATTGATCTCGTGGATACGGGAAGTTCCATCATCATCGATGGCAATACGGGCGAATTGTTTGTCAGGCCTTCGGCTGACCTGCAAAAGTCTTACGCCGAGAAGGTGCGTTTCTATGCGCGCAAGCAGGCGCAGTACGCGGTGCTGCGCGATGTGCCCGCCATCACCAAGGACGGGGTGCGGATCAGCCTCAACATCAATGCGGGGCTGATTGTGGATTTGCCGCATCTGGCCGATTCCGGGGCGGACGGCGTTGGCCTTTACCGCACCGAACTGCATTTCATGATGGCCCAGAGATTTCCGCGGCTCACCTCGCAGGTGCGCCACTACAAGGCCATTCTGGACCAGGCGAACGGCAAGCCGGTGGTGTTTCGAACGCTTGATATCGGGGCTGACAAGACGCTGCCCTACCTGCGGCAGCCCCGGGAAGAAAATCCGGCTTTGGGCTGGCGCTCCATCCGCATGGCGCTGGACCGGCCGGCCTTGCTCCGCCTGCAGGTGCGGGCGCTGCTGATTGCCGGGCAGGGCTGCGATCTCAAGATCATGTTTCCGATGATCGCCGATGTGGATGAATATTTGCGGGCCAAGGAACTTGTCGAACTGGAGAAGGCCTATCTCACAGCGCGCAAGCATCCGTTGCCGAAGTCGCTGCAACTGGGCGTGATGATCGAGATTCCCGCCCTGATCTGGCAACTCGACCAGCTTTTTCCGCTCATCGATTTTGCTTCGGTTGGGTCCAATGACCTGGTGCAGTTCCTGTTTGCCTCCGATCGCGGCAATCCCAAGCTTGCGGGGCGCTATGATCCCTTAAGTCCGGCGGCCCTTGGCGCCATGCGGCTGATCGTTGAAAAGGCCAATGCCCACAAGAAGCCGGTGACGCTTTGCGGCGAACTCGGCGGCCGGCCGCTGGAAGCCATGGGACTGCTTGGCATCGGGCTCACTTCGGTTTCCATGGTCCCGTCAGGCATCGGCCCGGTGAAGGCGATGCTGTTGAAGCTTGACCAGGGCAAGCTGTGGACCTTCATGGCGCCGCTCCTGAAAAGCCCCGCCCACTCGATCAGGGGCGACCTTCTGGAGTTCGCCCAGCGCAATGGCGTTCCCGTATAATTTATTCTGCGATGTTAGCTTGCTGATAACCATTCTGCGTCATTCTCCCGGAAGACTGCGTTAGTAAATAGTTAATGCGTGGTAGCGCGAGAGAGTAAGGCCATGGACGATCCACAGCTTCAATTTGGCAGGGAAGAAACCGATTTCGAGCCGGCGGAACTCGGCTTTCGCGAGAAACCCGACGGGGCCCATGATCCTGCCGGAGAGGCTGGCTGGTTCCTGCAGCGCGAGCGCGAGAAGCGCGGCGAGACCCTGGAATATGCCGGCGAAGCCACGGGTATCCATCCCTACCATGTGGAAGCCATTGAATATGGCGACATGACACACATGCCAACCCGCATGGAAGCCCTGGAAATGATCTCGGCCTATGCGGAGTATCTGGGCTTTGATCCGGAGCCTCTGGTCAATCACTACATCGAATTCCTGCCGCGGCCGGCCATTGCGCCGCGCGCCGGCCATCCGGCTAACCCTGCACCGCTTTCTAGCGCCAAAATCCTGACCTTTGGAAAGATGCCGAAATTGATGCCGTTGAATTTCAAGCTGACCAACCTCCCGGGGGGGGCTGGCGGCCTGGTCGCATCGATTGCCGGCGCCATTTTTCTTTTTGCCTGGGCCAGCTGGATGATGGTTCCTTCGGCGGATGTCGCTCCGGCAGAACCGCAAGTGGCAATTGCGACTGACCCGATGCCGACGGCGTCGACAGGAACAGAAGCAGCCGATATCAAGGTCACCGAGGAGGCCTTGCCGGATGATGTTCTGGCGTCGACCGACACCAGCGCGCCTGTCGCTGCTGAAGACCAGTCAGGCACGGATTTGGGCGGGCTCGGCGCCTTCATTGCAGAGCAGGTGCCCGAGGACCAGAACCCGGCCGCTTCGGCCCAGCCAATACCGCAAAACGCTGTTCCGGATGCGACTGCGGCTGAAGATGTGAAACAGACACCAGAAGGCCGTGTATTCGGAGCACAGGACCAGACGGCCCGGCTCGTCCTCAAAGCCAAGGCGCCGGTGTGGGTGCGGGTTGAGGACGCTCAGGGCAATGTGGTGATGACCCAGATGCTGATGAAGGGCGATACCTATGCCGTGCCTGACCGCGAGGGACTTGTGGTCATTGCCCGGGATGGCGGCCTGTTGAGCTATGTCATCGACGGCAAGGAAAAGGGCATTCTCGGAACGCCGGGCGAAATCCTGGTCGGCCGTTCGCTCGATCTTTCCACTTTCCAAGGCTAAACTCCGGCTCTTGGCGAAGGGGTGTGGCATCCGCTACAAGCCCCGCCATGAGCGCAATTCAAATTGAGAAACTCGACCGGATCATCCACCGGTTCGCCAATGTCGAGCATGAACTTTCGTCGGGTCCAGCCGGCGACGTGTTCGTCAAGCTGTCGAAAGAGTATGCCGAGCTTGAGCCTACGGCCAAGGCGGCACAGAACCTTAAGCAGGCCTATACCGAACGGCATGACGTGGAAGACATGCTGAAAGCCGGTGGTGAAATGGCCGCCATGGCGGAGGCCGAGCGCGTCAGCCTCGACGTCAAAATTGAACAGCTTGAACACGCCATCCAAATTCTTTTGCTGCCAAAGGACGCCGCCGATGAGCGCAATGTCATTCTTGAAGTGCGGGCAGGAACCGGGGGCGATGAAGCGGCCATTTTTGCCGGTGATCTGTTTCGCATGTATCAGCGCTATGCGGCTTCAAAAGGCTGGCGGGTTGAGGTCATTTCGGCAAGCGACGGCGAACATGGCGGCTACCGGGAAGTCATTGCGAATATTTTTGGGGCCGGAGCCTATGCGCGGATGAAGTTTGAATCCGGTGTGCACCGGGTACAGCGGGTTCCCGACACGGAGACGCAGGGGCGCATCCATACCTCGGCGGCAACGGTTGCGGTGCTGCCGGAAGCCGAGGAAGTGGACATCAAGATTGAGGACAAGGACCTGCGCATTGATGTTTACCGCTCATCCGGCCCCGGCGGGCAATCGGTGAACACAACCGACTCGGCGGTGCGGATCACGCATCTTCCCACCGGGCTTGCGGTTGCCCAGCAGACTGAAAAGTCCCAGCTCAAGAACAAGAACGCGGCCATGAAGCTTCTGCGGTCCAGGCTTTACGACCTGGAGCGCAACCGCATTGATTCCGAGCGCTCGGCCCAGCGCAAGGGCCAGGTGGGGTCGGGCGACCGGTCCGAGCGCATCCGGACCTATAATTTTCCGCAAGGGCGGGTGACCGATCACCGGATCAATCTCACCCTCTACAAGCTTGACCAGATCATTGAAGGTCCAGCGCTTGAAGAACTGATGCTGGCGCTGATGGCGGAACATCAGGCGGAACTGCTGGCGACCCAGACCTCGGATGCCTGATACGCCGCGCGAACTTTTGCGGGACGCCGGCAAACAGCTTGCCGCGCTAGGGATTGACACTGCGGCACTGGACGCGCGCCTGCTCTTGCAGGCGGCTTCGGGTTTGCGCCATGAAGAGATCGTTGCCGGGCCGGAGATGCTTCTGGCTCCCGACAAGGTGGCCCGGTTCAGGGCCTTTGTTGAACGCCGCCGCGGGTTTGAGCCGGTGTCCCGCATCCTGGGGCAGCGGGAGTTCTTTGGGCGGCGTTTCCGGGTGACGCCGGATGTTCTCGATCCCCGCGCCGATACGGAAACGCTGATCGAAGCGGTGCTTGGTGTGGCGAAAGGGAAGGGGCCTTTGCGCATTCTCGATCTTGGCACGGGGTCTGGCGCCATTGCCTTGACCTTGCTTGCCGAGATGCCCGGTGCCACGGCTGTTGCCACCGACCTGTCGTTGGCGGCGCTGGAGGTGGCGAAGGACAACGCGCTGGCCCTGGGCGTGGCCGGCCGTGTCAGTTTTGTCCAGGCGAACTGGTTTGCCGGGGTGGAGGGGCGCTATGACCTCATTGTTTCGAATCCGCCCTATGTTCCCCTGGGGGAGATTGCCGGTTTGGCCCCAGATGTCCGAGGCTTTGACCCGGCACGGGCGCTTGACGGGGGGCCGGACGGACTCGAGGCCTACCGCCGGATTGCCGGCACGGCCGAAAGCCATTTAACCCCGGACGGACATGTCTTTCTGGAGATCGGCGCGGATCAGGAAAACAGGGTTAATGAAGTCTTTCTGACGCAGGGTTTCGTGCCGGAAAGCCGTCATTTTGACCTCGGCGGCCATGTCCGCTGCCTGGTCTTCCGGCGGCCCTGACGCTGCGGCCTGTGGACACAAGGCAAAAAAACCATTGGAAAATATATTCTTTTCAGCTAAACACGAGTCGGTAATTCATTCTGCCCTTGCGATAGCGTCGGGCGGCATGTTGGGGAAAGACCATAGGTCACTTACTCCACACATCTCGCTTTTTTGCAGTCGGGGATGGTGTTTCCGCTAGGGGAAATATCTGCGGCAGAGGTCTGCGACCATAACCATCGTAACAGGGTTAGTTCGACTCTTTATGGGCCGATTTTTGGAATTGTAACGCAAAATCTCAACAATATGGGACGGCATTTTTTTGCCGAAGTGATGATTTGAACTTTGATAACGGACATCGCGCACGCCAAGGGCAGCACAACAGCAATAAGCGCGGCCG
>JBAVOA010000024.1:0-3115 GCA_049691635.1 Aestuariivirga sp.
GGAATGAACCACATGGGAACCAGGTAGTTGTTCCAAATCAAGGCGCGGTCGAGTGCCTTGCAGGCCGTAGTCAGTCCTGCCCTGTCCTTTGAAAAAATGACGGCGTCGATGAGGTTGTCGATCGCCGGATTCTTGACACCCAGGTAGTTGCGGCTGCCCTTTTTGTCGGCGGCGGCGGACCCCCAGAAATCGCGCTGTTCATTGCCTGGTGAAAGCGACTGGCCCCAACTCCCAACAATAATGTCATAATCGAACGTTTGGGTCTGGCGCTCATATTGCGCCCCGTCGACTGTCTTGATTCTGACGTCAACACCCAGTGACTCCAGCTGCTGCTGGTAGGGCAGGGTGATGCGTTCAAAAAGCGGAGAATCGAGGAGGAATTCGATTTCCAGTTTTCCCCCCTTGGCATTCTTGAGAACCGATCTGCTGCCGTCCTGCGTCACGTTCCATCCCGCTTCCGCCAGCAGTTTGGAAGCCATACGCAAGTTCTTGCGTCTTTCCATGGCGTTGTTGCTGACAGGATTGGTGTATTCCGTGGTGAAGACTTCCGCTGGCAACTGGTCCTTCAATGGTTCGAGCAAGGCAAGTTCTTCCGGTGAAGGCAAACCCTTTGCCTCCATTTCGGAATTGTTAAAAAAACTCCGCGAGCGCGTGTACTGCCCGTAAAACAGATTTGCGTTGGACCATTCAAAATCGAAGGCATAGTTGAGAGCCTTCCGTACGCGCTGATCCTGGAATTTTCCCCGGCGCAGGTTGAGAGCGAAACTCTGCATGCCTTCGACGCTCTTCAAATGAATCTCTTCCTTTATACATCGCGCATCCTTGAGCGCCGGAAAATCATAGGCGGTCGCCCAGTTCTTGGAACTGGATTCAACCCGGTAGTCGTACTGGTCACCCTTGAAGGCTTCAAGCGCCACGTTGGCATCGCGAAAATAGATATACTCAATCTCGTCGAAGTTATCCTGGCCCACATTGACGGGCATGTCCTTGCCCCAATAGTCCTCAACCCGTTTGAGAATAATGGATGCGCCAGATTTCACTTCTGCCGCTTTGTAACGTCCGGACCCCAGGGGAATTTCCATGGTGGTCTCCTTGATGTCCCGCTGCTTGCCGGATGCATCCTTGCCCGTCCACCAATGTTTGGGCAGAACCGGCAGCTGGCCGGTGATCAAGGGCAATTCGCGATTGCCTTTTTCCGAGAAAGTGAACGTCACTTCGTGATCACCCGTCTTTTCGATCTTGCTGACGTTCTTGTAGTAGGAGTTGTAGAAAGGATGCGAATCCCGCAGGGCCTCCATGCTCCAGATCACGTCTTCCGGCGTCATTGGGTGCCCGTCGTGAAAGCGCGCTTCGGGCCGCAGGCGATAAACCACCGACGACCAATCCTCCGGGAACCATACGCTCTCTGCAACCAGCCCATATTCTGTCGAGGGTTCATCAAGTGATGAGGTGAGCAAAGTCTCGTTGGTTGCGGCCGGACCAACTTCACCCTTGAAGGTGTAGGGGTTCAGGCTGTCGAACGAGCCAACCACCGAAAGCCGCACCTTGCCACCCTTCGGAGCTGCCGGATTCACATAATCAAAATGCTTGAAGTCCGGCCCGTATTTGATGTCGTCAAAAAGCGTCAGAGCATGGCGGAACTGGCGGTCCTGCGCTTGTGTACCGGGCACCCCTGTAAATGTGGCCAAGGGTGTGAGGCCTGCCAGTTTCAGGATGGTCCGGCGGCTAATGCCCATGGGTGCAGCTCTCCAGTCTTGATTCGATACTATAGATACGCACGGCTTTCCCCAAAAGAAAACACCGGCAAACCCTTGCCGGTGTTAATTTTTCGCAAGAATTGCAGCAATTACGGGGCAGGAAATGGTTTTGGCGCATCCGAAAGCGAGGCCAGATAGGCAATGATGTCAGCCCGCGCCTGATCCTTCTTCACGCCGGCAAAACCCATTTTCGTCCCCGGCGTAGTAACCTTGGGGTTCGTGATGAAGGCGTTGAGGTTCTCATAGGTCCATTTGTCGGCGGACCGGGCTTTCATGCCGTCCGAATAGGAAAACCCTTCGTGGGAGGCAATACCGCGATCGACCACATCCCAGAGATTGGGACCCGTCTTGTTGGGGCCAGCCTTGGTAAAATCATGGCAGGCGGCGCAGGCTTTGGCGCCTGCAGCGCCTTTGGTGGCGTCCGCCGATGCCAGCAGTGTGCCAAGCGCAACCGCTGGAGCAGCGGTTGCTGCCTGGGCATTTCCAGTGGCGCCGGCATCTGCAACCTCGATCGCATAGCCTGGTTTTTCCGGAGAATCAGTATGATAAACAGCGCTCGAAAGCTCTTTCAAGCCAAATACGACCAATGCGGTTGCCAGAACAGCACCCGCAATCTTGTTGAATTCAAAACTATCCATGGGGCCAGCCGGTCCTTTGAAACCATTTATTCGGGCCGGAAACTAATTGTTTCTCAGGCCTGCTGCAATACGTATAAGAGCCCCAGAACAATTTGCCGCGCCCAGAATCAAGTCTATGATTGAATTCAACAATACCATCATTGTCATTCCTGCCCGCATGGCCTCCCTGCGTTTGCCCGGAAAACCCCTGGCCGACATTCACGGGATTCCCATGATCGTCCATGTCTGGCGGCGGGCCGTGGAAGCCAATATTGGCAAGGTTCTGGTGGCGGCGGCAGAAAACGAGATCGCTGATGTTGTGCGCGCCCACGGCGGTGACGCGCTGGCCACCGATCCCGCCCTCCCTTCCGGCTCCGACCGGGTGGCTGCGGCCCTCAGCCTGCGGGACCCCCAGGGCAAGTACACCTCCGTGGTCAATTTGCAGGGGGATTTGCCGACAATTGATCCCCTGGCCGTCCAGCGCTGTCTGGCGGGCCTGACCAACGACAGCGTTGATATCGCCACCATCGCGGCAAGGATTGAGTCCGATGCGGATGTGCACAATCCCAACGTCGTCAAGGCGATTGCACCCCTCGGCGAAGGCCGGGAGGTGGCCTACGCCCGTGACTTTGTGCGTGATATTGGCCCCGAGCACGATGCCCCCTTCTGGCGTCACATCGGCGTCTATGCCTATCGCCGCGCCGCCCTCGAAAAATTTGTGTCCCTGCCGGTGTCGACCCG
>JBAVOA010000025.1:0-5466 GCA_049691635.1 Aestuariivirga sp.
GAAGAATTCCAGCACCTTGAACTGCCAGACATTCTCGGTGAAGTAGACGGTGTACATGGTGCTTTCATACCAGGCTTCGGGGCCACGGGGATGGAGCGTCAGCAGAACCTTGGCATCGGGATAGGCCGCCAGGAGTTAGCGCCATACGCAGCAGGTCGGATTGTCAACTGCGGCGGTATAATTGCTTAAGGTCTCGCCCCAGTTGAATTGCGTGCCAGGCGGCGCATTGGCCACCTTGTGCCAGAAGCCGAGATGGCTCTTGTTGACTTTGTTCATGAGCACTTCGATCATGTGGTAGCACGGAAGACCGAGCTGATTGAGGGCTGTATAGGTGGACATGGTTCCGGTGCGGCCATAGCCCGCCCCGATCACTTTGAGTGTCATGGTGCTATTCTCCACTTGCCGTGTCTGAACGTGCCGGAATAAAGCAAAGAGGTCAATGCTCACGCGGTGGCGATGAATTGGGCCTTCGTATAACCCTGCAAATAGAGCAGCCCGGTCAGGTCGCCATGATTGATGCGGTAGGGAGTCGCCTCCTGCACCTTTGGCTTGGCATGGAGCGCAACGCCCATGCCGGCGGCTTGCAGCATGGGGATATCGTTGGCACCATCACCAACGGCCAGCGCATCGGCGCGGGTCAGGCCATTGACGAGGCTGAGATGATGCAGGGCCGCGACCTTGGCTTCCTTGCCGAGGATGGGCTCGGCCACCTTGCCCGCAAGCCTGCCATTTTCGATGATGAGGTCGTTGGCCTCATTGGTATGAAAACCGATACTGGCTGCAACTCTTGAGGTGAACTGGCGAAAGCCACCGGACACGAGAGCCGTATAGGCACCGTGGGCTTTCATCGTGCCAACTAGCGTTTTGCCCCCCGGCATGAAGGCGATGCGATCGCGCACAATCGTGTCAATGACCTTGGCATCAAGCCCCGCCATGAGCCCCACGCGTTCGCGCAAGGCGTCGGCAAAATCGATTTCCCCGCGCATGGCGCGAACGGTGATGGCCTTGATCCTGTCGCCGAGGCCCGCCACGATGCCCAACTCGTCAATGCATTCCTGCTGGATCATGGTTGAGTCCATGTCGGCAATTAGCAGGCGCTTGCGGCGATTGGCCTTGGGAACAATGTTCACATCAATGGAGTGATGGGCGAGATTGCTGCGAAGCACCTCTATATTATCGGGCAATGCAAATTCAGCCGCCTCACCTTTGGACAGCCAATGGGGTGGCGTTCCCACGAGGCGCAAAACTTCGTCGTTGATTGCGTCTGCGCCTGGGGCTGCTATGAGAACGAGAAGCGACGTCATGATGAACCAGACCACATCCAAATCCGTGCTGCTTATTGCAGGCCCGACCGCCAGCGGCAAGTCCGCCCTTGCGCTGAAGCTTGCCGGGGAACGCGGCGGCGTGATCATCAATGCCGATGCGCTGCAAATTTACCGGGAGCTCAAGATCCTTTCAGCGCGGCCAGACAGTGCCGAACTGGAGGCAGCACCCCACAGGCTCTACGGCCATGTTTCCGGCCGTGGGGCCTATTCGGTGGCCACCTGGCTGGCCGATGCGAAGCGCGAAATCGCGGCGGCATGGAAAGCTCACCAACTGCCCGTCATCACGGGTGGCACCGGCTTGTATTTCATGGCGCTGGAGCAGGGGCTGGCCGAAGTGCCGCCGATCGCGCCGGAAATCCGTGAGAAATGGCGTGGCTTTGAAGGTGACCTACATGGCGAACTTATGCGGCGCGATCCGCCCGGTGCCATAAGATTGCAGCCAAATGACCGCCAGCGCCTGTCGCGCGCCTTGGAGGTCATTGAAGGAACCGGAAAGCCGCTCGCCTATTGGCAGGAACAGGCCCAATCGCAAGCCGTTCTCAATGGCGTCACTGTCGAGCGGCATCTTGTCGATGTCCCACGCGAGGAACTTTACACCCGGGCCGAGGCCCGCTTTGACCAGATGATCGTAGCGGGGGCGCTCGCGGAAGTGAAACCCTTGCTTAACTACGACAGCAGTTTGCCAGTGATGAAAGCCATCGGCGTGCCGGAACTTGCCAGCCACCTGCGCGGCGAAATTCCGCTGGAAGAGGCCGTAAAACAAGCCAAAACCGCCACCCGCCATTACATCAAACGGCAGTTCACCTGGTGGCGCGGGCAGGCCGGGCACTGGCAAAACCCTTGACCTCGGGGGAATCCGCAATTACAAGCTTTCCCCATGAACAACATTCTTATCGTCGTGGGATCGCGTAGCGCCGCGGAGGGTTGACCCTCCGGGATACACGGTGTTGCGCGGAAAACAGGCTCCTCTCAGGGGCCTTTTTTATTGCCTGAATGGCAAGTTCATGTGAAACGAAGTGGCTGGAATAAAGAGGTTTGAAATGGTTACGGGCGAATTGATGTCGGGGGCGGAAATCGTGCTGAAGGCTTTGGCCGATCATGGGGTGGAGCATATCTTTGGCTATCCGGGGGGGGCGGTGCTGCCGATCTACGACGAGATTTTCCAGCAGGACAAGGTGAAGCACATCCTGGTGCGGCACGAGCAGGGCGCTACCCACGCGGCCGAAGGCTATGCCCGCTCGACCGGGAAATGCGGTGTTGTGCTCGTCACTTCAGGTCCCGGTGCCACCAATGCGGTGACTGGCCTCACCGATGCGCTGCTCGATTCCATTCCGATGGTCTGCCTCACCGGGCAGGTGCCCACCCATTTGATCGGCAATGACGCCTTTCAGGAATGCGACACGGTCGGCATCACCCGGCCCTGCACCAAGCACAACTGGCTGGTGAAGGACGTGAATGATCTGGCGCGCATATTGCATGAGGCTTTCTATGTGGCCACTCACGGGCGGCCCGGCCCGGTCGTGGTTGACATTCCGAAGGATGTGCAGTTTGCCAAGGGGCGCTATGTCGGCCCCAAGAACATCGAGCACAAGACCTATCGTCCGCAGGTGAAGCCGAACCAGGACGCGATCCGCGCCGCCGTCGAACTCATCGCCAAGGCCAAACGCCCGCTGCTCTATACGGGCGGCGGCGTCATAAATTCAGGCGTTGTCGCCTCCAAGCTGCTGCGCGATTTCGTCAAGCTGACGAATATTCCGATCACCTCGACGCTGATGGGGCTCGGCGCCTATCCGGCGGGCGGCAAGAACTGGCTGGGCATGCTGGGCATGCACGGCACCTACGAAGCAAACATGGCCATGCATGATTGCGATGTGATGATCAACGTGGGCGCCCGCTTTGACGACCGGATCACCGGGAGGCTCGATGCCTTCTCGCCGGGCTCGAAGAAGATCCATATCGACATCGATCCGTCCTCGATCAACAAGACGGTGCAGGTTGATATTCCGGTGGTGGGCGACGTGGCCCATGCCCTGGAAGATATGATCCGCGTCTGGAAGGCGAAGTCCCACGAGCTGGACAAGAAGGCCCTGCAAAGCTGGTGGAAGGAAATCGATGGCTGGCGGGCAAAGGATTGCCTGAAATACCGCGCCAACAAGGACGTGATCATGCCGCAGTATGCCATCCAGCGGCTTTACGAATTGTCGAAGGACAAGGACGTTTACATCACCACGGAAGTCGGCCAGCACCAGATGTGGGCGGCCCAGTTCTTCAAGTTCGAGGAGCCGCACCGCTGGATGACGAGCGGAGGACTCGGCACCATGGGATATGGCCTGCCCGCCGCCGTTGGCGTGCAGATGGCGCATCCCAAGTCGCTGGTCATTGACATCGCGGGCGATGCCTCGGTGCAGATGACCATGCAGGAAATGTCCACCGCTGTTCAGTATCGCCTGCCGATCAAGATCTTCATCCTTAACAACCAGTACATGGGCATGGTGCGCCAGTGGCAGCAATTGCTCCACGGCAACCGGCTGAGCGAAAGCTATTCGGAAGCCCTGCCGGATTTCGTGAAACTGGCGGAGGCCTTCGGCTGCGTTGGTTTGCGGGCCGAGAAGCCCGCAGAGCTCGACGGCAAGATCCGGGAAATGATCAAGACGCCGCATCCCGTGCTGTTCGATTGCCGCGTGGCGGCCCTTGCTAATTGCTTCCCGATGATCCCGTCGGGCAAGGCCCATAATGAAATGCTGCTCGGCGAAGACGTGAGCGACGAAGAAGTTGGCAGCGCCATTGATGCGCGCGGCAAGCAGCTGGTTTGAGGAGAGAAAAATGAACGCACATCAAGCGCCCACGGGCTCAGCCTATTTCCTCGACATGTCGAAGAAGGCCGTCGAGACCCACACGCTGGCCGTGGTGGCCGACAACGAGCCGGGAGTCCTGGCCCGCATCATCGGCCTGTTCGCGGGGCGCGGCTATAACATCGACTCGCTCACGGTCTCGGAAACCATCCATGACAAGCATGTTTCGCGCTTCACCATCGTGACCACGGGCACACCCGCCGTGCTCACCCAGATCAGGCACCAGCTGGAGCGCATGGTGCCGGTGCATTCGGTGGCCGACCTCACGGTGCAGGGAAATTCGGTGGCGCGCGAGCTTGCCCTGGTGAAGGTAGCGGGCGTCGGCGAAAAGCGCATGGAGGCGCTCCGTCTGGCGGACGCTTTCCGCGCCCGTGTCATCGACGCCTCGACCGAGAGCTTTATTTTCGAGATCACCGGCAAGCCCGACAAGGTTGACCAGTTCATTTCGCTCATGGTGCCGATCGGTCTGGTGGAAGTCTCCCGCACCGGTGTTGCAGGCATTTCGCGCGGGGCCGAGGGGATGAAGGTTTGATCCCGATCCTTCTCCCCAAGGGAGATTAAAGTGGTCCGGCATTATTTTTGAAAACCGGACTTTCCAGCAATCCATCCGCCGCCTACAAATCGCCCCATGAGCTGCAAACTTTCGGTGAATGTGAATGCCATTGCCTATCTGCGCAACCGGCGGAACCTGCCCTGGCCATCGGTTGAGGGGCTGGGGCGTATTGCCTTGCAGGCAGGCGCGGCGGGGCTGACGGTTCATCCGCGTCCGGACGAGCGCCATATCCGCAATGCGGATGTTCCGGTCTTGCGCGATCTTATCCGGAACGAGTTCCCGCACCGCGAATATAATATCGAAGGCTATCCCGACGAGCGCTTTCTCAAGCTGGTCGAGGCCACAAGGCCTGATCAGGTGACGCTGGTTCCCGACGATCCCACGCAAGGCACATCCGACCACGGTTGGGAGGTTGCCAAACACCATGTGCTGCTCAAGGATGTGATCGCGCGGCTGCATGGCGGCAAGATGCGGGTTTCGCTCTTTGTTGATGCCGATCCGGCCCTTGCCGAACAGGCTGCATCCGTTGGTGCAGACCGCATCGAGATTTACACTGGCCCCTATGGCGGGGCCTTTGACCCTGCGGCGCGGGCGCTTGAATTCGATAAGATCGTGGTCACTGGCAAGGTCGCGGAGTTTGCAGGGCTTGGCCTCAACGCGGGGCATGACCTGACGCGGGAAAACCTGCCGGTCCTCGTGGCGGCGCTGCCAAACCTCGCCGAAGTGTCAATTGGCC
>JBAVOA010000026.1:0-4280 GCA_049691635.1 Aestuariivirga sp.
GTGTGCGGGTGCGTCTGCTGCCGAAACACCTATTGCCACTCCGACCTTTGTGGAAGAAACCACAAGCGCCGGCGTCAAAAGTGTTTATGCGGGCGAATGGGAATATATGGTTGGCGGCGGGGTTGCCAGCTTTGATTGCAACGGCGACGGTTTTGCCGACATGCTGCTGGCGGGCGGCACATCGCCTGCCAAGTTCTACCGCAACGCCAGTACGAAAGGCGGCGCACTGAAATTCATGGAGGAAACCAGCGGCCTTGAACTCGACAAGGTGACCGGCACCTATCCCCTGGATATCGACAGCGACGGCAACACCGATCTGGTGCTGTTGCGCATCGGCGAAAACGTGGTCATGCGAGGTTTGGGCCATTGCAAGTTTGAACGGGCCAATGAAGCCTGGGGTTTTGACGGCGGTGATGCCTGGTCATCGGCCTTTGCTGCCACATGGGAACATGGTGCCACGTGGCCGACGCTGGCCATAGGCAATTACATCGACCGCAAGCAAGATACCTCGCCGTGGGGCTCCTGCACCGACAACTGGCTGCACCGCCCAGTCGCGGGTCAAGCCAAGTTCGCACCACCCCTGCCTCTCAAACCGAGTTTCTGCGCCCTGTCGATGCTGTTTACCGACTGGAACCGGTCGGGCACACCATCCTTGCGCGTGTCCAATGACCGTGAATACTATGAAGGCGGACAGGAACAGCTCTGGCATGTCGACCCTAACCAGCCGCCTGCCCTCTTCACGGAAAAGGAAGGCTGGAAGCCCTTGCGCATCTGGGGGATGGGGATTGCCAGCTATGATCTCGATTTCGACGGCTACCCCGAATATTTCCTCTCCAGCATGGCCGACAACAAACTGCAGACCATCGCAGCGCCGGCACCTGACGGCAAGCCAATGGCAACTTTCAAGGACGTGGCCTTTGCCAAAGGTGTGACCGCGCACCGCCCCTATATGGGCAAGGATTTGCGCCCCAGCACCGGCTGGCATGCGCAGTTTGACGATGTGAATAATGACGGCCTGGTGGATTTGTTCGTCGCAAAAGGCAACGTCGACAAGATGCCGGATTTTGCCGCAAAGGACCCCAATAATCTTCTGGTTCAAACAAGCGAGGGCAAGTTCGTTGAAATGGGAGAAGTTGCGGGCATTGGCAACAATGGTACGTCCCGTGGCGCAGCACTTGCGGACTTCAACATGGACGGTTTGCTCGATCTGGTGGTGGTGAACCGCCGGGAAAATGCACAGCTCTACCGCAACACGAGCAGAAATGCGGGTCATTGGATCGAAGTCAAACTGCAACAGCCGGGCACCAACAGCGATGCCATTGGTGCGTGGCTGGAAGTGAAGCGCGGAGACAAGGTTATGCGCCGTGAAATCACTTCGGGCGGTGGCCAATCCAGTGGCCAGAGCGGCTGGCATCATTTTGGCTTGGGCGATTCCACGCAAACCGAAGTGCGCGTCATCTGGCCAGATGGCACCAGCGGCGGGTGGCAAACCGTGGACAGCAATAATTTCTACATCCTCGAGCCCAGCAAACCGGCACAAGCTTGGGTCTCCGGGTAACAGTATCCAGAACAAACGGCAGATCACAAATATCTGATCATAAAAATCCGGGAAATGTTTCTTTTCATTGCGGAATTCCCTATGACATTGCAGCAGCAAAGGAAGCCTAAATGAAATTTTCCAGGCGTGATTTTCTTAATGCCACGGTTGCCGCAACTTTCCTGCCACTCATTTCAAGACCGGGTTTTGCGGGTGAATGGACTGACCTCGAAGCTGAAGCAAAGGGGCAAACGGTCTATTTCAACGCCTGGGCAGGCTCCGAACCCATCAACGCCTATATTGTGTGGGCGGCGGAGCAGGTCAAAATCCGTTACGGAATAACCCTTGAACATGTAAAAATATCTGACGCCGCAGAAGTGGTGCGTCGCGTGCGCGACGAGGTGAAAGCTGGCAAAGCCGAAGGCTCAACGGATCTCGTGTGGATCAACGGTGAAAATTTCCGGACGATGAAAACTGAGAAGCTTTTGTTCGGTCCTTTCGCCAATTCCTTGCCCAACTTCAAGTATGTCGACACAGTAAGCAAACCCACGACACTCGTCGATTTCGCGGAAGCCACTGACGGGTTTGAGAGCCCGTGGGGGATGGCGCAGCTCACCTTCTTTGGTGATGGCGCAAAATTCTCTCTGCCCCCTGAAAGCATGAACGAGCTTGTGGAGTTTACGAAGGCCAACCCTGGCCGCGTAAGCTATCCCGCACCGCCCGATTTTCACGGTACGACATTTGTAAAACAGGCGCTTATCGAAACAATTGCTGATCAAGGGCTGCTCCCTCTGCCGGTTGGGAAAGCCGAATTTTCCCGCGCGGTCATCCCTCTGTTTGATTTGCTTGACAATTTGCATCCGCATTTATGGCGCGAGGGCAAACAATTCCCGCAAAGCCAGGCACAACTTAAACAGATGCTGGCCGATGGCGAGCTGCTGATGGCGCTTACGTTCAATCCAAATGAACCGGCAAACCTGGTGGCGTCGGGAGGAATGCCGCGCAGTACAGTGGCCTGGCAGTTCAGAGCGGGAACCATAGGCAATACCCATTTCGTGGCTATTCCGACCAATTCAAAGGCAAAGGCTGCTGCTCAGGTTGTCGCAAACTTCCTGCTTTCACCAGAAGCACAGGGCCGCAAGGCTGATCTGAAAACCTGGGGCGATCCAACGGTACTGGCGCTTTCCAGGCTCTCCGCAGAACAGGCCAAGTTATTTGACAGCGCCAGTGTTCCCGGGAGTGTGGCTGAACCTGCACCGACCCTGCCCGAACCCCATGGCAGCTGGGTCCCGCTGATTGAGAAGGCCTGGCTTGAATCCTACGGCACATGAAAAAATGGCTGAACAGCTTCGCCGGGTTTTTACCACTGGGCGTCTTGTGGCTTAGCCCTCTTGCCGCCGGCTTTCTGGCCGTCCTTTATGGCGCGAGCGATGTGGCGGCGTGGGATGCACTTTTTGAGCATCCGCAACTTTGGCCGGCACTTTCGCTCTCATTTACGACGGGTACGCTGAGCCTGCTCATTTCGGCGGTTCTGGCCTTCTGGATTGTTGCAGGCCTTTATGGAAGCAAGCTTTGGACGGGCAGTTCAGGGCTCATAGGCGGCTTTCTGTCATTGCCCCATTTGGCCTTTGCCATCGGCTTCGGATTCCTGATTGCACCAAGCGGCCTCATGGCGCGGTTCATTGCGTTATTGGCAGGCTGGGCTGTACCGCCGCAATGGGTAACAACCCAGGATCCATTCGGCATTTCACTGGTTGCGGTTCTGGTCTTGAAGGAAGTGCCATTCCTGATCTGGCTGGTTAGCGCATTGCTAGCGCGCCCTGATATTTCACAGACTCTGAATGGGCAGTACCGTGTCGCACAAAGTCTTGGCCACGGCAGCGCGTCAGTGTGGTTGCGGCTGTTCATTCCGCAAATACTGCCGCGGGTGAAATGGCCGCTCCTCATCATCTGGTTCTACGGCGCGTCTGTTGTTGATGTGGCGCTGGCAATTGGGCCCACGCAGCCGCCGCCCCTTTCGATCATTATCTGGTCAGATCTCAACAACGCTGATCCCGCCATAAACGCCCGTGGAACTGTTGGCGCACTGTTCCTGACGGTTGTACTTGCCTGCCTCACCCTTGTATTTTTGGGATTTCAAAAAATTTCCACCTCCACCCTCTGGAAATATTTCACCCGTGGCCCGTCGCTAAAACGGGCTCCAAGGAAATCTTCAATCGCGCTCTTCGTTCTATTTTGCGGAACCTACGCTCTTGTGCTGACGATACTCTGCGTCATGTCAATTGGGACACTTTGGACATTCCCAAATCTCCTGCCCGAACAGTTCCGGTGGACAGCCTGGCACCTGTTCCTGACGGCACCAGCGCCTCTCTTGAACAGCCTTGCACTGGCCCTTGCATCGACACTTATGGCCCTGGCCCTCGCTATTTTTTGGCTGGAGACGGTCGCGGAAGAGCTTGATGCGGCGCTGCTGGCTTGCGCCATCCTGGCAATTGCGCTTCCAGCGCTCCTTATCGCTGATGGCCAGTATCTGGCCTTTTTGAAGCTCGGCTTGAATGGCACCTGGCTTGGGGTGTTCCTGGCCCATCTCACGCCAGTTTTCGCCTACGTGTTCATCGTGCTGAAGGGGCCGTACCGGGCGTTTGACCCACGTTACCGTTCGGTTTCGCTTGGCCTCAACGCCGATCAGATCCGCTTCTGGTCAAATGTCAAAATGGTCATGTTAAAGCCCGCTCTTGCTGCC
>JBAVOA010000027.1:0-2120 GCA_049691635.1 Aestuariivirga sp.
GCGTTACTTGGGGTGAGCTGGGTCATGGCCTTGAGGAACTGACAAAGCTTCGCATGCCCTGCGCCGGAAAGCGACTTAAATCCCTGAAAGCGCGATCAAACACGGCACAATACCAGTCGTGGAGCAGGACTTCATCTGAACCAGCGGGTCAACTGCTCCACGGAAACTTCAAAGCGCCTAGACTGGCCTGACAACCTTCAAGGGCCGGAACGCATCATCTGGCTGGTCACTGAAATAATTGACCTGGCCAATTGCGAGGTTTGGGGCGAGGGGTGGCTTTTCCGCCGTCGAAGGAGGGTCCTGGTGCACTTGGCCATCGGCCAACGGATTTTCCGCCCGGCTGATCATGCCATAAATATTGGCACCATTCTCAATGGATATCGTCTCGTTGAGAATATCGCCTTCAACCTGGGCGCCCGCATAGAGGTTAACCCTCAGGCCCCGAATAGGTCCCAGCACCCGTCCACGGATGAAGATCTCCTCCGCAATCAGTTCGCCCTGGACAAATCCGTTCATGTCAATCACGCAGGACTTGGCCCGGACTGAGCCGAAGACTGTTCCGTCAATATGCAATTCACCTGACGCGGTGATATTGCCTTCGATGGTCACGTCCTGTGCGACAATTGACGGCCCTGAATTTGAAGGGGCGTCGCTTCCGTTAATTGAGTTTTTCGAGCGTTTGAAGATCATTTTGCGTTCGCCAAAAATTATGTGGGTCAATCACACGGCCATTCACACGCGTTTCATAGTGCAAATGAGGTCCAGTAGTTCGACCCGTGCTACCCATCCAACCAATAATATCACCCCTGGCAATTTCTTGACCCAAGGACACCTTTGCCGACCTCAGGTGACCATAACGGGTTGAGACGCCGTTGTCATGAAAGATTTCAACAAGGTTACCATAGGGTCCATGGGGGCCAGCCCACGTGACTTTCCCCTTGGAGGTAGCAAGCACCGGCTCGCCATAAGGAGCCTTGAAATCAATTCCACCGTGGAAGGCGAGAGACAGCCGCAACGGATCCTTGCGATAGCCAAAGAAACTGGAAATCCCGGTAATCTGCTTCATGGGTTTATCCAATGGCAAGTCTTCAAGGGCACCGCGAACCTTGCGCTCCTGCTCCAATGTGAAATGTACGTCCTGTATGTCTTCGGCAATCTCAGCTTCGCGCTGTTCCATCGCATTCAGGCCGACAAAAGGCCCGCCCGTGCCTCCCATGTCAGCCTTGGTCGGCTTCATTGTGCCGGGCGATTGGATGCCCAGCCGGGTTAGCAGTACATTGGTGTTCTCAAATTTTCGCCCCGCATAGGCGCCCGCCTGTTTCAGCAGCGCCAGCTGTTGGCTGTGCAAAAGCGAAAACCTGTCTTCCATCTCGTCGAGCGGCTTTACCACCTCCGAAGGGCTGCGAAAATCCGCTGCGTAGCGTTGTAAAAAAGTGGGTTCGGCAGCCCCTTCCTGCTGAGATCTTTTGGGGCTGGGGGGCGTCGCCACGGATTTAAACGGGAACCAGCCCTCATGGAAGAAGCCGTCCATGGTTCTCTGTTGCTCTGCCAGACTGTCAAACTCGGTCTTCACCGCGTCCACTTTTTGCAGATAGCTTTTCTGGTCCAGCAGCAAGCGGTCATTAGCCCGTTCAATCGAGGCGCGAAGCTCCGCCAGGCGGTTCTCATAGTCAAGCCGCGCTTCGAAAAGCTTTTGCTGCTTGAGCTCGAGCAACTGGTCCTTGAAGACGATGTTGACGCTGGCAAAGGCCATCCACAGGAAGCCGATAAGGAAAATGAACAGCAGGCAGACCTGTGAAATTGGCGAAACCGTGATGAATTGCACGTCGCCGTTGCTGCGCACATAAATTTGCCGCGTTTGCAACAGCCTGTTCAGCGGTGAACGCCGTTTTTTCAGCCACTCAGTTCTCACCTGATGGCGTTTTGCCACCGCCCGGGTCCCAGCCATTCACGCCGTACACTGATTAGGATTTGCCTCTACGCGTTGAAGATGCCACTTTTGCAGTTGAACGCAAGTCTTAAGTAGCATTACCAAATCTTTAGGTGGGTTTTGCTGGCGGCAAAGGTTGCCATTGTTTGGCCTATCTTTGCTGGCCAATGGCGCTAGGATTGGTTGGCGG
>JBAVOA010000028.1:0-4370 GCA_049691635.1 Aestuariivirga sp.
GCCTACGCCCGAAACACCTGCTGGACTTTACAACCGCGCCAGCGCCGAACGCGCCATTAATCTGCTGCCCGACGCACAAGCCATGACGGCAATCACCACGCTTCCTTCTGGTGTAGCACTTCACATCTTCGCCGCAGCGCCACGTCAACCCCTGGCCCCGATACTCTTTACGCTCGCCTTTCTGCTCTTCCTTGGCGATATGCTGGCGGCACTCTTCCTGGGCGGCGGCTCGCACCGCCTGCGTGGCATGACAACTGCGATTCTTATTTTGCTGGTCATGCCTGACCCGTCCATGGCGCAACAGGCCGATGACTTCGCCTTGAAAGCCGTCCAGGAAACCCGACTCGCCTTTGTCCGCACCGGCGATGACAAGGTGGACAGCATCAGCGAGCAGGGCCTGAAGGGTCTTGGGCTTATCCTCAGCGACCGAACGTCCGTGGTCCCTGGAAAGCCCATTGGCGTTAACATCGAGAGCGATGAGATTGTTTTTTTCCCGCTGGTCTATTGGCCGGTGCTTGCTGGCGCCATAACGCCAACGCC
This sequence comes from Aestuariivirga sp., assembly GCA_049691635.1. Lineage (GTDB taxonomy): Bacteria > Pseudomonadota > Alphaproteobacteria > Rhizobiales > Aestuariivirgaceae > Aestuariivirga. Next base: position 541 of record JBAVOA010000028.1, read on the forward strand.
CGCTACCCTTGCCAAGATGGACACCTACATGAAAAACGGCGGCACCATCTTTTTTGATCTCCGCGATGATGGCTTTGGTTTTGAAAATTCAACCGGGACTTCCAATGGTGCAACTGATGCCCTGCGCCGCATTCTCGAAAAACTCGATATTCCACCCCTTGAGCCTGTGCCCGAAACCCACGTGCTGACCAAATCCTTTTATTTGCTCCGTGATTTTCCTGGCCGCTATGCGCGCGGGCAATTGTGGGTTGAACGCACCGATGCCTCATCGTCCAACACCGTTGACGGCGTGAGTTCGATCATTATCGGCAGCAACGACTATGCAGCCGCCTGGGCCATCGATGACAACGGAAATCCGCTTTATGCGGTGATCCCCGGCAATGACCAGCAACGTGAAATGGCCTTCCGTACCGGCATCAACATCGTGATGTATGCGCTCACCGGAAATTACAAGGCAGACCAAGTTCATATTCCCGCCCTGCTCGAGCGGCTGGGGCAATGACATGAATTTCACCCTGTCGTTCACCCCCCTGCTTCCACTGATCTGGTTGTCCGTCTTGGGCATCGCAGGTCTTGTGTTGATTGCCGTCTCGGCTTTTGCGCGGACCCGCGGTTGTTGGCTGCGCGGACTCGCATTGGCGCTCCTCTTTGCCAGCCTTACAAACCCAACCTTGCGCAACGAAGACCGGGAAGCCCTGAACGATATTGCCGTGGCCGTGATCGACCGCAGCCAAAGCCAGCTAGCCGGCGAGCGCATGAAACAGGCAGATGCGGCGGAATCAGCACTCAAGTCTGCCGCCGCAAGTCTCGGAAACACCGAGTTGCGCACCATCACGGTTCAATCCGGCGTGAATCCACAGGAGGACGGCACCCGCCTCTTCACCGCCCTCAATCGCGCCCTGGCTGACATTCCACCCGAGCGTTTTGCCGGAGCCATCCTGGTGACCGATGGCCAGGTCCATGATGTGCCAGCCGATGCGGCCAAGAGCAACATCAATGGACCCGTGCATGGCCTGCTCACCGGCAGCAAGACGGAACGTGACCGCCGCGTGGTGATCGAACAGGCGCCGCGCTTCGGCATCGTCGGTAATGCTCAAATCTTGCGCTTTCGCGTGGATGATATGGGCGGCGATGGCAGCCCGATTGATGTGACCGTGAAATTGGGAACGGCTGACCCGCAAACCTTGATCGTGACTCCAGGCGTGAGCGCCGAGGTTCCCGTGACACTCGACCACGGCGGACAGAACATCGCGGAAATTGTAGCGCCCCCAATGCCCGACGAAATTTCGCTGGAAAACAATCGCGCCATTGCTGTGGTCGAGGGCATCCGTGACCGGTTGCGCGTGCTGCTGGTCTCGGGCGAACCCCACCCCGGCGAGCGCACCTGGCGCAATCTGCTGAAGGCCGATGCCTCGGTTGACCTCGTCCATTTCACCATTCTGCGCCCGCCGGAAAAACAAGATGGCACGCCCATCAATGAGCTGGCCCTCATCGCCTTTCCAACCCGCGAACTGTTTGTGGATAAGATCGACCAGTTCGATCTCGTGATTTTCGACCGTTATCACCGTGAGGCAGTTCTGCCCGAGGCCTATATCGCGCAGATCTCCCGGTATGTGAAAGAGGGCGGTGCCCTGCTTGTGGCAGCCGGTCCTGAATTTGCCCTGCAAGATGGACTCTACAACACGCCCATGGCTGATGTCCTGGCAGCCACGCCTACCGGCGAGGTTCTGGATGGCGCTTTTCGCCCCATGATCACCAAACCGGGTGCCCGCCACCCCGTGACGGCAGGCCTGGCCGGCGGCGAGACGGCAGCACCCACCTGGGGCAAATGGTTCCGCGTAGTTGAAACATCGGCACCCGAAAGAGATACGCTCATGTCAGGCCTTGCGGACAAGCCGCTGTTGGTGCTCTCACGCCAGGGCGAAGGGCGCTCCGCCCAATTGCTCTCCGATCAAAGCTGGCTCTGGGCCAGGGGCTATGATGGTGGCGGGCCGCAAACCGAATTGCTCCGCCGCCTCGCCCATTGGCTGATGAAGGAGCCCGACCTGGAAGAGGAAGCCCTGAACGGAAGGCAGCTTGGCCGTGAATTGACGGTCACCCGCCGCACCATGGCCGACACAGCGGAAGCGGTCACGGTCACTGCCCCGTCGGGTGCTGCGACAACGGTACCCCTCACCGAGAAGACACCGGGCCTCTGGCAGGGCAGCCTGAAGGTCGATGAAGCGGGCATGTACAGTTTGAGCGATGGCAAGCTGCAAGCTGTTGCCGCGGCGGCCGCAGGCGATGCCCGCGAGGCCCAGGACATTCTTGCGACACCCGCCAAGCTTGCGCCCGTGACGAAAGCAACCGGCGGCGGCATAGCCTGGCTGGAAGACGGCCTGCCACGCCTCATCAAGATTTCAGGCGACCGGCAGATGGCAGGCGCCGGCTGGCTCGGCCTCAAGGCCAATGGCGCTTACCGCGTCATCACCGTAAACGAGATTCCCTTGTTTGCCTCGTTATTGGCGCTCGGCGCTTTGCTTCTGGCCTTCTGCCTGATGTGGTACCGCGAAGGGCATTGAGATTTCGGCGAAGCGATACGGTGGCAGGATCAGGCCGCGCGCTTCGGCCAATGCACCCGGCACAAGTTCCACATAGAGAAAACGCGCGGGGTCCACCGGGCCGGGCAGGATCAGCTGTCCTTCTGGCAGTTTCTGAAAGCCGACGCGCGCATAATAGGGTGCATCGCCCACAAGAATGACGAATCTGTGGCCCATCGCTTGGGCGCGGGCCAGCCCCTCCTGCATGAGCGCAAGGCCAACACCAATGCCCTGCCTCACGGGATGAACCACGAGGGGGCCAAGCAAAAGAGCCGGTGTTCCGGCCTTGCCCATGGCAAGTGGCCAAAAGCTGATGGAGCCCGCCAAACCGACACCGGCATCACGCACAACCAGTGACAGGCCACCGGCGGGACTGCTCCCTTCCCGCAGGCGGTAGGAGGTCTTGATCCGCCGGTCGATGCCGAAGGCGGCGTCAAGCATCAGTTCAATGAGAGGAAAGTCGGTTTGCCGTGTGGGTTCGATAGAAAACGCGGTGGCCATCGTGATTAGGTTCCAGATGAATTGCGAGGATGCCTGGCCCCTGTTCATAGGATCACGAAAAGCGCGAGTGAATCCTATGCGGGCGAGGCAAGCTAAAAAGCTTCAGCAGAGCTGGCTCGTCGTCGCAGGCAAATGGTGGCCGAAAGGTTCATGGAGGGCCGCATACAAGGCGATGCCGTTAAGGTCAAGTGCCTACCAGTGGTGGGCAATGTCACGGTTTGAGAGGATCTCCTCAAGCCGCCGCCGCGTTCCCCCGCTCGCGCCTTCCGGAAGCTGGTCAACCGGAAAGAATTGCGCCGCGCTGATTTCAAGCCCGGGTTTCCATGGTTCGCAGGAAAATCGGCGCAAGGTTAGCACCGCCACATGGTCACCCGGAAATTGCCCGTCGTTCAGGCATATCCCTCTTAGAACCGGCTCTTCCTCTGCAATGATTCCCGCCTCTTCGCGCACCTCCCGCATCGCCGAGTGGAAAATCGTCTCGCCGCGCTCGACCCCGCCGCCGGGCAGGAACCAGCCCGGCCCGTAGGAGTGGCGCACCAGCAAGACCCGGTTTTCACTGTCAAAAACTGCTGTCCGTGTTCCCAAGGTAAGGCCCCGGGTCTGCCGGTAAAGAGGTTGGAGAGCAGCCTTTGAGACGACGGCGAGTAGGATCCTCTTGATCATTCCATCTCCTTAAACGTACCAAGCTTGAGTTCGCAAGCCATAGGCTCTATTGCTCCGCATCTGGATTTTCACCTGTGGTTCCCATCC
>JBAVOA010000029.1:0-4275 GCA_049691635.1 Aestuariivirga sp.
TGGTCGTGCCGTTCGTAGGCGCCGGCAGAGACGAGATAGAAGCGGCCCGGCGCCCATTCATAAACCGTGAATTCGGCGCGGACCCCGCCATGCTTGGTGAGGAGATGGCAGAGCGCAATGCGCCCCATCTTCTTGGGGATGCGGTTGGCGAGGATTGAATCGAGCCACTCCCGCGCGCCCGGACCCGACACTTCCATTTTGGCAAAGGCCGACATGTCCTGCAGGCCGACGTTATCCATCACATTGCGGCACTCTTCGCCGACGAAACGGAAAGCATTCGAGCGGCGGAACGACCACTTCTCGACAATGCGTCCATCCTCGGTGGGTGCCGCATGGTTGTGGTTGAGCAAGACGTTTGGCCGATCCAGGTCCTTTTCAGAAAGTGAATAGCCCTTCGGCGCAAACCAGCCCGGCCTTTCCCAGCCGTAGACGGAACCGAACACCGCACCCAGATCCTTCATCCGGCCATAGCAGGGTGTCCGTTTCAGGGGCCGCGTCGCAGCGCGCTCCTCTTCCGGATAGTGCATGGTGAAAACATTGGCATAGGCTTCTTCGTTCTTCACCTTGAGATAGCCCTTCGAGGCATATGGACCGAAGCGGCGTGGATCGACGCCCATCATGTCGATGGTAGGCTCGCCATCGACGATCCATTCTGCCAATTGCCAGCCCGCACCGCCAGCTGCGGTAACGCCAAAGGAATGGCCTTCATTGAGCCAGAAATTCTTGCGGTCCCAGGCTGGACCGATGATAGGGGAGCCATCGGGCGTATAGGCAATAGCACCGTTATAAATTTTCTTGATGCCCAATTCCCCAAAGGCCGGAACCCGCGCGATGGCCGTTTCGATATAGGGTTCTAGGCGCTCAAGCTCACCCTGGAACAACTCATACTCGCTCTGCTCCGAGGGCCCATCCATGTAGCAGCAGGGCGCACCCTTCTCATAAATGCCAAGAACAAAGCCGCCGTTCTCCTCGCGCAGGTACCAGGACGAATCGGCTTCACGCAGAACCCCCATCTCGGGCAGGCCTTTGGCCTGGCGTTCCCTGATCAGGGGTGATGGTTCGGTGACGATATATTGATGCTCAACGGGAATGACTGGAATATCGAGACCAACCATGGCGCCGGTCTTGCGGGCGAAATTACCCGAGCACGAAACGACATGTTCGCAGGTGATGTCGCCCTTGTCCGTCTTCACCTTCCATTCGCCGGAAGGAAGCTGCTCAATGGCAGTTACGGTGGTGTTGCGATAAATCTCCGCGCCGCGATTGCGCGCGCCCTTGGCTAGCGCCTGGGTCAGGTCGGCAGGCTGAATATAACCGTCATCGGGATGCTGGATGGCGCCGAGGACGCCATCGATTTCGCACAACGGCCAAAGTTCCTTCAATTGCTGCGGCGTGAGCTTGTTGATCTTGACGCCGATGGTTTCGGCGATCCCGGCGTAATACATGAATTCGTCCCAGCGGTCCTTGGTGCGCGCCACGCGGATATTGGAGACCTTGCTGAAGCCCACATGCTGGCCGGTTTCCGCTTCAAGTTCGCCATAGAGCTTGACCGAATATTTGTGAATCTGGCCCACCGAATAGGACAGGTTGAACAGGGGCAGGAGGCCCGCCGCATGCCAGGTGGAGCCGGAGGTGAGCTCCTTGCGTTCCACCAGAACCACATCGCTCCAGCCCTTCTTGGCCAGGTGATAGAGCGTCGAGACGCCAACCACGCCGCCACCGATAACAATCACCCGCGCCTGCGTTTTCATGGAAATTCCTTTGGACCTGGAAACTGAATTTTGGTCACAATAGTGAAAGAAATTCAACAGACGTGAAGTGGAGCGACGGGGCCGGGCCGGAATCCGACACGGAGCTAAAGTTCCATGTGGCTGATAATGAAGGCGCTGAGGGCACTCACATCATCCCGGTCGAAGACCGGAACTGGAGTACCCGAAATGGCTCCCGTGGCGGCAATAGCCACAATCGTTGGATCATCCCCCGCCAGATTAGGGTGGTCGAGGGCCAGATTGCGGACTTCGATCTTGTCGTGGCCGTCACGTTTGTAGCCTTCGACAATCACGAGATCGCAGGGCGCCAGCTTGCGCAGGATGTCAGCAAGGGCAGGTTCCGCTTCCTCCCGCAATTCGTGAATGAGGGCCCAGCGTCCCTTCGAGACAACGGCTACTTCCGTGGCCCCTGCCTTGCGATGCCTGAAGCTGTCGCGTCCCTCGTGGTCGATGTCAAAGGAATGATGGGCATGCTTCACCGTGGAGATGCGGTAGCCCCGGCCCGTGAGATCCATCACCAGTTTTTCAACCAGCGTGGTTTTTCCCGCATTCTTGAATCCCGCCACGCCGATAACACGTTGCCTCATGGTGCACCCGCGATCTGTTCGGCACGCTGCAAATCTTCAGGCGTATTCACATTGAAGAAGGGATCAAACGGGTCGGTTGGCCACGCCACAACTTGGGCTGATATCCTCTGGACCCAGTCCTTGACCCGGAACAAGTTGTCCTTGGCGATTGCGGCACCAAGATCGTCCAGCAATGCCGTTTTCCACGCCCCTGCAATGTAGTGCTCCTGGCCGCCCGACGCGGCAATGGCTGCATTGCCTCCATTCTCCAAGAGTCTTTTGACGAGATCAGCGGGCAGGAAGGGCGTGTCCGAGGGAACGGTTACCAGCATCTCTGCACCAGCCCTCTTGGCAAACCCCAGCGCCGCATGCAGACCGGCAAGAGGCGTAGTGAGGGTCGTCACCACATCTGGAATAACGGCCAGACCAAATTCTGAAAACCGCGCCGGATCGCCATTGGCATTGATGACAAGCTGGTCAACCTGCGGGGCAACGCGCTCGATCACATGGGCAAGAATGGGCTTTCCCGCGAGTTTGAGAAAGGTCTTTTCGCGGACTCCCATGCGGCGCGACTGCCCGCCAGCGATAATAGCGCCAAGAATTTTCATGGGACCATATGGGCATAGAGCCGCTGCGGGGGAACCCAAACGGCTATGTCATCGCCCTCATTGACAACCCCTTCGCGCTCGACCCAAGCCGTCACGCCACGCTTGTGCATGGCGGCGGCGACAACGCCCAACTGTGGTTCCGGATGGTGTTGGGCCACCACGTCGGCCACCTGGCGGCAGGGAAAATTTTCCATGTCCACCACGATGGTGGCCCCTGAAGGGAACTGCATCCGGGTGGAGGGCGTGAGCAGTGTCAGATCGGGAATGCCCGAGGTCACGATATTTGCCCCCAGCCACGCGGCTTTCATTTCCGGAATTCCCATGCGCGTGGCGATTTCGGCAAGCTCCTCTTCGGAAACGATGGTGAGCTGCCTTACATTGCGGATATCCGTATCGCGCGGATATTGCTTGATGGTGCGCACGTCCGACTTCCGCGTCAACCCTCCGTGAAAATCGCCCTTGATGCCGGAAAACAGCAGCTCAAGATGGACCACTTCCGCTTTTTCCAAACTCCGCTCACGGTCCACTCCAAGAAGCAGTGTTTTGATCTGGCCTGTAAATGGCGCTTTTGACAAAAGTTGTGGCAAGGGTGGCTCCCATTCCGCTGATTTGGGCCTATACAATAACCATGACTGACGTTGATTTCGAAGAGCTCATCGACCTTACGGGGCTTCTCTGCCCCCTGCCAGTGCTGAAAGCCCGCAAACGCTTGGACGCCATGCAATCCGGCCATGTCCTGAAGGTGCTTGCGAGCGACCCCATGTCGGCCATAGACATGCCCCATTTTTGCAGCGAACAGGGCCATATCCTGCTCGCGAACACGCAGGACGGCGACCTCTTCACTTTCAGGATTAAACGCAGATGACCTATGATTTCGGCAGTTTCAACAATTGGGGCGCCCTCCGCAAAGTGGCGCTGCGCACCCCGGAAGTGGCCTTCCACAGCGACGCCCGCATCGATGCCGAATGGCAAAAGCTAAACTATCATTCAAGGCCCGACCTTGCTGCGGCAAAGCAGGAATTCACCCAGGTCGAGGCGATCCTCGGCCAAGCCGGCGCCGAGGTTATCCGGCTTCCCGACGGCAATGGCCTGACGCTCGACTCCCTCTACACCCATGATGCCCTGGTGATCACGCCCCGGGGGCTGGTGCGTCCCCATATGGGCAAGCCCGCCCGCCGCCTCGAGCCCAAGATTAATGGCGCCCATCTCGAATCCTTAGGCATTCCCGTCATCGGCGAAATCGCAGCACCCGGCCAGCTCGAGGGCGGCGATCTCGTCTGGATCGACCGCCACACCCTGCTTGCCGGCATCGGCTACCGCACCAACCAGGAA
>JBAVOA010000030.1:0-5702 GCA_049691635.1 Aestuariivirga sp.
GGCAGCACCACTTGGCGGAATGTGCCAATGGGCGTTGCATAGAGGTCCTCGGAGGCTTCCACAAGACTGCGATCCATGCCTGTCAGCCGTGCCCGCACCAGGAGGCAGACGACGGCGATGTTGAACAGCACATGGGCGGCGATGACGGTCCAGATCCCCATCTCGACCTTGAAATTCCAAAGGGCGAGAAGATAGGGATTGATGATATTGAACAGGGTCACGAAGGCGATCAGGGTGGAGATGCCGATGACGATGCCCGGCACCATGATGGCGACGTAAAGCAGGCCGTCAAACAGATGGCGGAGCCAGCCGGAGACCCGTTCGAGGCCCAGCGCAGTCAGCGTTCCTATGATGGCCGAGAGAAAGGCCGTGCTCCCGGCAATGGTCAGGCTGGTGACCAGGGCTTCGGTGATCAGCGGATTGGAGAAGGCCTTGCCATACCACTGTAGCGAGAAGCCCTGCCAGTCCATGGCATAGCGTCCGGCGTTGAAGGAAAAGCCGACGATCAGGGCGATCGGGGTGTAGAGGAAGAAGTAGATCAGTACCGCGTAGACTCGCATGGCTATACCATCGCCACGCGGCGCTGGCCGCTCTTGCCGAGGACGAAACGCATGTAGAAGAAGATAGTCACGAACATGATGACGACCAGGGCGATGGACACGGCGGCGCCGAAGGGCCAATTGCGCGATTGCAGGAACAGGTCAACCAGGGCGTTGCCGATGAAATAGACTTTTCCGCCGCCCAGGAACTGGGGCAGGATGTAATCGCCCATGAGAAGGATGAAGACCAGCATGGAGCCGGTGGCGACGCCGGGCAGCGACAGGGGCAGGGTGACCTGAAGAAAGCTTTTCCAGGGCGTTGCGCCGAGATCAGCGGAGGCTTCCAGCAGGCGCTTGTCGAGCTTTTCAAGGCTCACATAGATCGGCGGCACCATGAGCGGCAGAAAGCCGTAGACGGCGCCGATCAGCACGGCCCAAGGCGTGTTGATGATGCGCACATCGTGGATGCCGATCCATGCGAGCCAGGAGGGAATGCCCTTGGCGCCGAGGATCAATATCCAGGCGTAATAGCGCAAGAGCTGGCTGGTCCAGAAGGGTGCCATGACAAGCACGAGCATGGTCACACGCCAGCGGGCGGAAACCTTGAGGGCCAGAAAATAGGCCATGGGATAGGCAAACAGGGCGGTGAGCAATGTGCCGAAGGGCGCCAGCGTGAGGGTGTTGAAAAAGGCTTTGCCGCGGGCCGGAAGATTGAGGTAGTTGTCGAAGCTGAAAGCGGGGGCATAGCCGCCTGCCTCGGCGCGCGCGCCGAAGGAGTAGACCAGCACCACGACCATGGGCAAGATCAGCAGGAAAAAGAAGAACACCCCCGCAGGTGCCAGCAGCAATGCCGTTACGGCGCGGGAGTGTCGCCTGTCGCTCAAGATGGATCAGGCCGCCTTGAAGCGCGCCATGATCTCCGCGCGCAACGGGCTCGTCAAAGTTTCGGCCGCACCAAATTCAAGCTTGGAAAGAAGCTCAGCTGCCGGATAGAGAATTGGATTTTCCAACATCTCTTTTGGCACCAACTTGTTGACGCGTGAATCAATTGAAGGAGCGCCATTTGATTTCACCTCTTTGGCGTTGATTTCAGGTGTCAACAAATAATCCATCAAAGCATAGCCTGCGGCACGGTTTGGCGCGCCCTTTGGCACGGCATAATGATCAGCCCAAATCTCTCCGCCGTCCTTGCCCAAACGATATTCTAACTCCGGAATGTCGCGGTGCAATTGCGCACCATCATTGGTCCAGCACATCGACATCACCGCATCGCCATTACGCATGGAGGGCTGATAATCAGAGTTGATCCCAAACAAATTTGGCTTGGTGGCGAGCAGGAGTTTTTCTGCTTCGGCGTTTTCCTTGGGATCAATGGAGTTGAAGGAATGTCCCAAAGCTTTCAGCGCACCGCCAATGGTGGTGAGCTGATAATCATGCACCAGCACCTTGCCTGAGAGCGGGCCATTGGCTGCATCAAAAAAATCCTTCCAAGTTTCAGGCACGGCTTTCACCTTGCGTGTATCAACCACATAACCTGTGGTACCCCAATCTTTGACAACGGCATAAGTCACGCCATCAATCGTGCCGGGGCCAGTGAAGCGTGGATCTTGCGTTGCAGGATCATAATTCGGTATTAGTTTCAGATCGAGCGGCTCAATGAGATCAAGCTTCTTGTAAGTCGAGATCGTATAGTTGGTCGGCACAAACAAATCCCAACCCGTGGAACCGGCCTGCAGCTTGGCCAGCATTTCCTCGTTGGAGCCGAAGATCGACACGTTGATCTTGACGCCGGTGTTCTTGGTGAAGTTGTCGAGGTTTTCCTGCGCGAAATAATTCGGCCAGGTGGTGAAGTTCACAGTGCCCGACAAGGCCGCGTAGGCCTTGCGCGGACGCAGGCCCGGCATGGCGCTGCTCATCACGGCAGTGGCCAAGCCCAGTCCGGTGACGCCAAGAAAATGGCGGCGTGTGACGGAACCCTTCTGATAGCGGCGCAATTCATCAATGAATTGCTGCGGTGTAATAATGCCGGTGTCTTTGATCATTGTCGTTCTCCCTGTTTGCTATTCACCTTACGTCGCGGCAAGCACAAGGGCTGCTTCTGGCCGCCAGCCAGCTGCTGCCGTGTCGCCGATCTCAAAAATGCCACTGGTGCGCTCGGACTTGCGCGGTGAGAGCACCATGAATTCGCCAAGTGTTTCGCTTGCCACCCGGTATTCGGTATTCTCGCCAAGGAAAATGCGGTTGAGAACCTTGACCGGGAGGCGCGTGCTCAGGCCCCCGGGAAGGGCTTTCTCATTGGCGGCAATCTCGACGAGCTCGGGCCGTACGCTGATCACCGTATCCTTGGAGGGGCCGGCAAAGAAATTTGACTTCCCGACGAAATCCGCAACATAGCGGTTGACCGGCTTGTCATAAAGTTCGAGGGGCGATCCCGCCTGGACAATGCGCCCCTCGCGCATGACGCAGACGCGGTCGGACATCGACAGCGCCTCTTCCTGATCATGGGTTACAAGAAGAAATTTAATGCCGACATCGCGCTGCAGGTTCTGCAATTCAATCTGCATCTCGCGGCGCAGCTTGCGGTCAAGGGCGGCGAGGGGTTCATCGAGCAACAGCACTGCCGGGCGGTTAATGAGGGCGCGGGCCAAGGCCACGCGCTGCTGCTGGCCGCCGGAGAGCTCATAGCTCCGGCGGTTCTCGTAGCCTTCGAGGCGCACCATGGCCAGGGCTTCGGTCACTTCCCGGGCAAGTTCGCTGCGTGACGGTTTCGGGCTGCGCTGGCGCAGGCCGTAGGAAACATTGTCGCTGACCGAGAGATGGGGAAACAAGGCATAGTGCTGGAACACCATGTTCACCGGCCGCTTGTAGGCGGGAACGCCGGTCATGTTCTCGCCACGAATGAAAACATCGCCTTCGCTTGGCTGCTCGAAGCCCGCCATCATGCGCAGGCTGGTGGTCTTGCCACAACCCGAAGGACCCAGGATGGAGAGGAATTCCCCGGCCTTTACGGCGAGATTGTTGTCGACAACGGCGGCCACCTCACCAAAGCGTTTGGTGACATGCTTGAATTCGATGACCGGGTTTTCCACGCGTTCTTCCGACAGTGATGCAAGTCACCATTAATACAGAGAAAATTTTGTTCCTGCCAATACTGCTGCGAAGGCGAGGGATTGGCAAGGCCAAACTTGGGATATGACTGGCGCCAATAATCGCAGGGGCGCGGGCCTTCGTTTGTCCGGCAATCGGCAGGCCCTCACGCCTTGCGGCGGCGGGATTTGGCGAAGGTGTCGAAGGCGACGGCCAGCACGATGATGACGCCGATGATGATCTGCTGGATGTAGGAGGAGACATTCATCAGCACCAGGCCATTGAGCAACACACCGATGAGCAGGGCGCCGATCACCGTGCCGAAGATGGAGCCGGAGCCGCCGAACAGGCTAGTGCCGCCGATCACCACGGAGGCAATCACGGTGAGCTCATAGCCGGTGCCGGCAACCGCTTCCGCCGAATTGAGCCGTGCGGCCAGGACGAAGGAGCCGAGGCCGGCGAAGAAGCCCATGATCACGTAAACGCTGCAGATGATGCGGTTGACGTTGAGGCCGGCAAGCCGCGCCGCTTCCGGGTTGCCGCCCACGGCGTAAACCCGGCGGCCATAGCGGGTGTAATGCAGGACGATGTGGGCCAGCAGCGCCGAGACCAGGAAGATGATGACAGGCACCGGCACCGTGAGGATGCGGCCCTGGCCCCACCAGGTGAATTCGGGCTGAAAGCCGGAGATGGGACCGCCTGCCGCAAAAAGCAGGGCCGCGCCACGGAACACCGACATGCCGCCTAGGGTGACGACAAAGGCCGGAACGCGGAGCTTGGTGATGGCGATGCCCTGGAGATAGCCGCAGATCAGGCCGATAACGATGGCGGCCAGTGCCGCGAGCGGCCAGCCATAGCCGATGGCCGCATCGCCAACGGTGAAGCGGTCCTGCATGCCGCCCTTGGCGACCGCCGCCGCAACAAGCCCGGCAAAGGCAAGAAGCGAGCCCACGGAGAGATCGATGCCGGCAGTGAGGATCACGAAGGTCATGCCGATGGCGAGCAGGCCGGTGATGGAAACCTGGCGCATCACGTTGAAGAGATTGATCGAGGACAGGAAGCGCGGCTCCATGATGGCGAAAATCGCCATGAGCAGCAGCAGGAAAATCAGCGGCGCAAAGCGCGCCAGGAAAGAAAAGGCGTCAAAAGCCCTGTCTGATTCTTTGGATGTTGCCTCGGCCATTTTATTCTCCACAGCACTCATGCCGCCTGCTTCGCACTCAAAGCCATCAGGGTCATCAGTTTTTCTTGGTTGGCGTTCTCACGCAGAATTTCACCGGTGACGTGGCCTTCGCGCATGGTGACGATCCGGTCGGCGAGCGCTAGAACTTCCGGCAGTTCGGAGGAGATAACAATCACCGCAATGCCCGATGCCGCCATCTGGAACAGCAGGTTATGCACCTCCACCTTGGCCCCCACATCGATGCCGCGGGTCGGTTCATCGACGATCAGCACTTTGGGGCGGAGCGCCAGCCAGCGGGCCAGCACCACCTTCTGCTGGTTGCCACCCGAGAGATTGCCGACGAGTTGATCGCCTGAGGCCATGCGGATGTTGAGAAGCTTCTTGTATTCGTCAACAAGGGCTTCTTCCTTGCTGTTGCTGATGAAATAGCGCAGCGCGGAAATACGGTCATGGGAAGCGATGGACAGGTTGGTGCGAATGGCCAGCGCCAGGAACAGGGCCTGTTGCTTGCGGTCTTCGGGCACCAGGCCGATCCCTAAGGCAATGGCATCGCGGGGCGAGGAAATTTTTGCTTCCCTGCCATTCACGGTGACCTTGCCGCTGTCGATGACGTCGGCGCCAAAGATGGCGCGGGCGGTTTCGGTGCGCCCGGCGCCTACCAGTCCGGCGATGCCGAGAATCTCACCCTTGTTTACCGACAGGGACACATTGTGCAGTTCAATGGCGCTGGCGTCGCTGCTCTTGCGGCGGCGCGAGAGATTGCTGACCGACAGGGCCACTTCCGAGGTTGCGAAGGATGAGTCGCGCGGCGCCAGCAGGCCAAGCTCGCGGCCCACCATCAGGCGGATGATGTCATCGAGGGTTGTTCCGGCCACTTTTCCCTTGCCCACATG
>JBAVOA010000031.1:0-5203 GCA_049691635.1 Aestuariivirga sp.
CGCCGAGTCAATGGGTGAACGACGCCTTGTTCCTGCCCAAGACACGCGCGAAATTTCGGGAGCTTGCGGCCTTGGGACTGACAGATGCATTCCGGGCGCTGCACCCGGCAGCCGCCAGCCAATATACTTTCTTCGATTATCAGGCCGGGGCGTGGCAACGGGAGAATGGCATCCGCATCGATCACATGATGCTCTCGCCTCAAGCTGCCGATAGGCTGGTTTCAGCTCACATCGAAAAGCACGTCCGGGGCTGGGAGAAGCCTTCCGACCACGTGCCGGTCGTTGTGGAATTCTAAAAACAAAAAAGCCCGCCGAGGTGATCGACGGGCTTTTCAATCGAAATGTGATTTTTACTTGGGGGCCTTGAGGCCGAACGAAGCCATGCTGGCTTCAAATGGCTTGTAAGCTTCCTTAGCGGTCGCAACATAGAGCTCGTTCAGCTTGGTGGCTTGGGCGACGAAAGCTTCATAAGCTTCCTTGGCGTAGCCCTGCTGGACTTCCAAGGCCTTTTCGAAGGACTTGGTGGCCGTTGCCTTTTCGACAACTTCGGTGCTCTTTTCGAAGGATTTACGAGAAAAATCAGTGGCTTCCTGGGCAATTGCCTGGAAACCCTTGGTCAATGCGGTTCCGGAAGCAACAAATGCTTCATAACCATCTTTGCTCAGGTTCTGGAAGTCTTCAAATGACTTGATCATGGGGCTCTCCGTTTGGGATCAGTTTCTTACCGTATGTATTGCTATATGTGCAGTGCACCATAAATGTCAAGAAAATTTTGCAGTGCAACATAGACTGAAAAATGAAATCAAAAGGTGCGATTCACGTGTTTACCCTTTAGTAAGTCAGGAATCATTAACTTCTGCGCCTTGGTTTTGGGCAGAGGCGAGCGAAGGTCGGAGCGCTATTTCGACCACCTGTGTGGTTAATCTCTGCCCGGTTATGGGTGCCAAAAGATGAGTTTGGGATGACGGCTATTCGTATTTCGCAACCGTGCAGCGCGTTCATCCTGACGCGCGTTATGATTTACATCACTGGTTTGGCACTGGCCGGGGTGGTCCTTCTTGGAACCATCAATCCTGCTGCTGCAAAACCACAGTTCTCAGCCATCGCCGTTGACGCCCGGACGGGGAAGATTCTTTTTGGCAGTTCAATTGATGGCCCCCGCCATCCGGCATCGCTCACCAAGGTTATGACGCTGTACTTGCTGTTTCAGGACCTAAAGGCCGGGCGGATAAAATTGACAACCGACCTTAAAGTATCCCGCCGGGCGGCATCAATGCAGCCTTCCAAATTGGGCCTCAAGCCCGGCACGACCATTTCCGTCGAAAATGCCATCAAGGCGCTGGTGACGAGATCAGCCAACGATGTTGCGGCGACTATCGGTGAAAATCTGGAAGGTAATGAAGCGAGTTTTGCGGCGCGGATGACACGCACTGCGCGTTCGATCGGCATGTCCAAAACCACTTTTAAAAATGCTTCAGGCCTGCCCAATCCGGCCCAGGTGACAACAGCGCGGGACATGGCGACTCTCAGCCTTCGTATTCAACGGGACTTCCCACAGTATTATCCATATTTCAGCATCGCGTCTTTTGTGTACAACGGACAAACGATACGCACCCACAATCGTTTGCTCGGCAGATATCAGGGTACGGACGGGATCAAGACGGGCTACATCGCGGCATCCGGTTTTAATCTCACCACATCCGCAAAGCGTGGCGACAAGCGGATCGTGGGTGTTGTCCTGGGATCAAGTTCGGGTGGCGCGCGTAATGCCTACATGATGAAAATGCTGGATAGCGCGTTCCCAAAATGTGTAAATGGCCAAACAATTGCGGCCGTTGCCGGCACAGCCCAAGGCGCCATGGATCCTGCGAAAAACCTTGCGGCAGTTGAACCAAAACAAAAACCATTGCCTGATACCGCGGATGCTGATGCCAAGTTGGCACCGGCCAAAGACGAAAACAGCGACATGGGGACAGCCGAAGGTACTACCTTCAAGACAGTTGTTGCGGGAGAGAATGAGACTACGGCACCTGATCCCAAGGTTCTGGAGGCAAAGATTGCGGAAACCTCTGGTGCCTCGGATACCGACGAGGGAGCAGATGAAATCACCCCACCAATGCCTACAAAGCTCCCCTTTGCCATAAAGAAAAAAGCAACTGCTCCAGCAGCCGAGGAAGTTGCAGCGAGCATTGAACCGACCTGGAACATCCAGATCGGTGCCTACCCGGAAAAAGAAGAAGCCCGCCTCAAACTCAGAGAAATCCGGGCATCGGGCTATTCGTTCCTTTCCGGCAAGCCAGCCTTTACGGTCGAAGTGCAGAAGGGAACACAGATCGTCTACCGGGCGAGATTTTCGGGCTTCACTCAATCGACTGCCAAGGCTGCCTGTACGGAACTCGCCAAAAAGGGAATGACGTGCCTGGCTTTCGCGCCTCAATCCTGAAGCAGAATATCCTTCGCCTGATTGATCTTTGCAGCGAGATAGTCCGACCCGCCACGATCAGGGTGAAAGTCCTTCATCAGGCGTCTGTGAGCGTTCTTGATATCCTCGCTGGTGGCCCCGGGTTTAAGCCCCAAAACAGCCAGGGCCTCATCGCCCGACATGGCGCTCGTGCCCGACTGCCTGGCCCTTTCGGTGCCTTTCCAA
This sequence comes from Aestuariivirga sp., assembly GCA_049691635.1. GTDB lineage: Bacteria > Pseudomonadota > Alphaproteobacteria > Rhizobiales > Aestuariivirgaceae > Aestuariivirga. The sequence continues at coordinate 2,648 of JBAVOA010000031.1, forward strand.
GTGTCGCGCCACTCCGGCTTGCTACGATCAAGCCAGGCTTCGAGCAATGAAACACTTTGGTCTGATGCCGCCGCGCAATACTTGTAGAGCACCTGCAGGTCAGAACGGTCCATCCCGTCAAGACTTCGTCCCTTATAAGGGCCCGAAAGCACCTCACCTGACATTTTGCCTGAATCGTGATCAAGCTCCATGGCGAGTATGCCCGTCACGACCTGCGACTTCTGGCCCGAGGTTTTCCTGTTCCACGGAAAACCATTGGGGAATACGGAGGATTGACCCAGCATGCCGAGGCCTATGGCAAAGAGGGGCACAGCATAGGTTGCGAGCCCCCGCAGGGCGAGCAAACCTGAAAGGGCAATAATCGCTCCGCCGGCCAATTTCTTCGTCATCCCGGCTGCCTGGTTCGGCGTCGTTCGGGCAAATTTCCTGATGAGCCACAACCCGCCAAAGACGACAACCAAAGCAACAATAAAACCGGGCATCAAATTTCTATTTCAGCTGTTGCAACAGTAGACTGGAATTCCCGCCCCGGCTTTTCACAAGGCTTTCGAGAGCGGCCCGGCCGCCCGCGGCGTAGACAGCCACAGCAGAAAGCAATTCCCGAAGGGTGTTCGCCGACGACTCATCAAGTTTGAAATATGCGCCTTTACTGAGTCTGGCCATTTCCCGGAAACAACGCTCGGCGCTGCCATCATTACCTTCCTGAAAGGTGAATATGGGCGTGCCCTGCAAACCTATTTCGCCGGCGCTTTGGCACAGCATATCAATGCTTTCTTCCATGGCATCGCCCACATAAACCACGGCGTTGATCTTGGTCTTGCGCAGCTCATTTTTGACATGGGAAAGAACGCGACCAATTTGGGTATTGCCGCCGCGGCAGTCCACCTTCGTCATGAGCCTGGCCAAGGCCTTTGGGTTGCTGATCCATTTGCTGGCACGGCACTCGTCAAACCCGCGGAAATAGACCAGTTGAATATCGAGCCCGCCAATGCGGGCAGTCTCGGCAAACATTTCGGCCTGGATGGAAAGAGCGCGATCCCAACTGGGCTGCCGGCTCATCGTCGCGTCCATTGAAAATACGAGTTTTCCGCCGCCGCTGCTCTTTGCCACCGGCGGCAAACCACGCACCTTCTCAAGAAAGGCGGAAACATCGCCTTCACTTTCTGAAGTTACCGCAGTTGTTGGTTTGGCCATATCCTTGCACCCTGATTAGACAGCGGTGCCAAAGATAGTGCGCTTTTTATCAATTTAAAGCAATTTTGCAGCGCCCTATTTGCAAGCCTCCGCTTTCAAGAACTCCAGATGGGCCAGTTTCCCCGAGAGGGCAAAGCTCCCATAGTCCATGACCAAATTGGTCGAGACACCGTTTTCGTACATGTCGAAGTTGATCTGGTAGAGAGGCGTGTCGGCGGCGTCTGCACCGGTAGCGTAATAACCGATCGTTACAGGCCAAGATGACAACGACTGCAAGGGGGCGGCTTCGGGGCTGTTGAGGTCGTCCTGGTTTTCACCCGGTTTCTTTCCCTTTCCGATAAAGCTTATGGCCTTCACGGTCTTTTCCTCGTCTGAACCATCGTAAACGAGCGAAACGTCACGCGCGTTGCCTCTTGCGGCAGCATCCATCAGGCGCAATTGATGGCGCATTGGGAATACGGTATCGGCGGAGATGGAAAAATTTTTCTCGGCAGGGAGGGTGATGTTGACTTCACCGGCTTTATCCCTGCTGGCGCGCGCAACATTCAACCGCTTCTCGGTTTCCGGCTTGCTATCCACATACTCCTTTTCACTATAATTCATTTCCTTGCCATCTCCGGTTTCCCATGAAGAGGATTGGGTATCAAAGAGGCGGGAGGCACCCTCTTTGTAGTTAAAACGATTGACCAGACGGAAAGCGACGGTCCAACCATGGCATTCGCTGCCTGACACCTCATAGGCCATACGGCCGGCGACACTTTCCACATTGGCTCCATTGTCGGTCCGCAGCAGATTCAGGTCATAAACGGCACGATGGGGTGCCACGGCAGACGCGATAGCCTGTGAGGCAAGTGTCAAAAAAACACCCGTCAGTATAACTCTTTTCAACACCCTTGAATCTCCGATGTTCCAGTGGTCCATTACTCAAATCACGTTTAAGATTAGAGCTTTTGAAGGTTAAGGCAAGCAGACATGACAACAATGGCCAAAGCAAGAATTCTGGTGACCCGCCACCTGCCGGAAGAGGTGGAGAATCGCCTGGCACAAGATTTTACGGCGGAACTAAACGTCGCTGACCGAATTATGAACACCGCAGAAATTGCCGAAAAGGCCAAAAATTTTGATGGTCTTCTCGTCACGTCTATGGACCGTTGCCGGAACGAGTTGATCGACGCCCTGCCCGCCTCCATCCGGATGATTGCAACGTTTTCGGTTGGGACCGATCATATCGACATAGCTGCAGCCAAGGCCAGAGGTATTGCTGTTTCCAACACACCAGATGTTCTGACCGACGCGACTGCCGATATTGCCCTTCTCCTTATGCTTGGTGCGGCCCGCGGCGCCATCTGGGGCGACCGGATG